>JAKSLL010000229.1 GCA_024401215.1 Bacteroidaceae bacterium | reverse complement strand
ACTATCGTCTTGTACTACTTAAGCGACGAAAGGAGCGTTACTCCTTGTACTTCTTCTAAAGTCAGAGCGTTGATTAAAGGTTGAACTTTACAGCGAGTGTTGGGTTGATGAAGAACGAGTTGTCATTCACTGTGTTATAGATGAAGTTATTGCTTATCTCAACCTCGGTGCCTACAGAGAACTTTGGAGTGATGTTATACCAGAGCTGTGGCTCGGTGAGCACAACAAGTTTGCCGTGATGATAGGCTCCTTCACCACGCCAGAAATCAATGAAGCCTGAGAATGTGCAGGCATTATTTGCGAAGTTCGTGCTCCATACACCAGTCAACTGGAATGAGGCATAGCCATCGGCACCACCTTGCTTCTCTGTCTGGTTGTAGAACTGCTTATACATTGCCTGGACAGAGTATGTCGTTGAGAAATCTGCGTTATGACCATTCCACGCAGCACCTACAAGAGCAGCCGACTGGTAGCTTCCTCCGCGCCCTAAGCCGCCATCATATTCCAGATGTACAGCCCATGAACTGGATTCGCTCTTTGAGAAGTTGAATTCGCGGCTGACCTCGGTATATGCGCCCATTACGCCGTCCCTGTCAAGGTCGAGATCTACGAAGTAGAACCAAGAACCGAGATTGTCTGCCGAGAATTTCTCGAATGTTACGGTCATGTCTTGTCTGCCACCTTCCTCGTCAGGGTAGATGTGTTGTCCAAGATCATAATGCAACTGGATGTTCTGTGCGTTGACACAGATTGCCATAAAAGCCATCAAAGCGGTAAATAGAATAGATTTTTTCATGATTTCCTTAATTGTTTATCTTATTTTGTTTTGCTTGCAAATATACACAATTTCCATCGAAAAATATCATGTTTGCCTAAAAATAGTCAAAATTAATCACTAATCTCATGAAAAACACGGAAATATTAATCCTGATTGTTATGTGGAGTGTGCAAATCTCATGTTGTAGGATTTATGTATTCTTATATTTGTTTGTAAAACAAGGAAACCGTATTAAAAGTGTATTGAAAAATTTGGCTGTTTGTAAAATATTTTGTAATTTTGCATCATAATATATTGTATACAGGGAACGAATTATGAAAAATCTTATTATTTGTTTACTTGCCATGTTCTGTGTAATGAATGTATCTGCGCAGAAGGCAAAGAAAACTGAGGCTAAAGCACAGCAGTATGCAGAGAAGTATGAAAAGTCAGATGATGGACTTACTATCGCATCTGTTGCTGAGAATATTTCACTACCAAGACGTCAGATCTTTGACAAGTTCAATAAGCTGCTGATTCAGTATCTAAAGGTTAAGGAGAGTGACATCGAAGATGGTAACGCACTTGCGGGAACAGTCAAGGCATCAATCACTACAGATAAGTTGTTCAACTCTGGTTCTTCTATGATCAAGGGTAAAATCGAGATCAAACTTGCTGCCAAGGAAGGCAAGGCGCGTATTCTTATCCATCTCAAGAATTACATCCACTATCGTGGAAACAATGTCATTGGTGAGGAAGAAATCATGTCACGTCCACCTTTCCAGACAATTGACTTCAACGATGAGAAGAGCGCTAAGGCAACTGCCGTATATAATGATGCATTCCTCGCACTTGATGCTCATGTAGAAGAGATTCTCCAGGCCTTCAATGATTTCTGGGCTGGTAAATAGTGAGTTTAGCAAACAATATCACAATAGTGACGGTATTTTGCCTGAAATAAGTGCAAAAATACACTTTTTTCGTAATAAGTACGCCAAAAAGTTTGTAAATTACGGAAAAATTTGTACCTTTGCACCCGCTTAAAACAACATCACTAACTTCGGGTAGGTAGGTAAGTGGTTAAAACGGGCAGACTGTAAATCTGTTGCTTC
>JAKSLL010000228.1 GCA_024401215.1 Bacteroidaceae bacterium | reverse complement strand
GCTACTCGCTTCTTCTCTTCTGTATTGAAGTTTACAAATCCGATTTGCATGATTACAATTCCTTAAAAGCCTCAATCAGCATCTTCATGCCTTCTGTGGCTGTTGTCTTGAAATGGGTGAATCCAAGTTGCTCGCATTTCTCCATTTCGCCAGGATCGATAACGAACTTTGGGACAAGATGGTGTGCATAGTTGATAAAGCCAGCAGCAGGATAGACTTGCAAAGAAGTACCTATCACCACAAATATATCGGCATTGCTGACATAGTCTACGGCAACATTCATGCTATCTACATACTCACCGAACATTACTATGTATGGACGAAGTTGTGCTCCGTCTTCTGCCTTGTCACCAACCATGATAGGTGTAGTCAGAGGATATTCCTTGACACAAGTAGTGCGATTGTTCATCGAGCAAACTTTGGTAAGTTCACCATGAATATGAATAACATGGGACGAACCTGCACGTTCATGAAGATTATCAACGTTCTGTGTGATGATAGTAACCTCATGTTCCTTTTCAAGTTCTGCTATCAGCCTGTGCGCTTCATTCGGTTCAACCTCGGCAAGCTGCTTCCTACGCATGTTGTAGAAGTCAAGGCACTTTTGCGTGTGCTCATAGAGACAATCCGTACTGGCAAGATACTGGAACTCTTCCTTAGTCCAGAGTCCATCTTTGCCTCGAAATGTGCTCAATCCGCTTTCTGCGCTGATTCCAGCACCGGTGAGGAATACTATATGCTGTCTTGTCATATTTACTTCTTCTTATATTTTTCGTGTAACATTTCCCACGCATTTAGGTAGGCTTGCCATGCTTTTTCTGCATCAGCTCCAATCTCTGCGGTAACAAGATAGCGGAAGAGCCAGGCTCCAGCTTCGTCACCATTGACACCGAACTCACACAGATTTTTGTTCATGCGAAGGTGGTCGATGCGATAGTTGCTACCATCTTTGCTATAGTGGGCTTCGAAGGCACACATTCCTGTCCAGCTGCGGTAATAACGGATGTACTCGTCATCGGTATACATGAACCAATGGTCTTCCTGTGCCTCTGGGATATGACCCATTCGCAAGATGTCGAGGTCTTCCTTAGCAAGAGGGATGGAAAGTTCATAGTCGCTGGCATCATCGTTGGTTGGCATTGGCTCTGTTTTCCATGAGTCAGCAGTTGCTTTTACTTTTTTGTCGGGTAAAGGACTACCATTGCCAAACATTACGTTGTTTGGATTGCCGAGCGAAAGTTTCCAGAACATCATAGCCTTGACATGCTCTTTCTGCATCTTTTCTTCCTTCTTTTTCTCTGCCTGAGGAATACGGACAGAGTAGTTGTCACGAAGGAATTTCTCAAATGGTTCCACACATTCGTGCATGAACATACCACTATCTGCGGTATGCTTGAAAATGTAACCAATAAGTGAAACTGGCAAATCGTAATCATCTGCCCATTTCTGCCAATGCTCCATGGCGCAACGCTTCTCCATCTCAGCCTTCATTTTGTCTGCATTGGAGTAACTGCGTGCCAGGTCATGTGCCCATTCGCGTTCTATATCACAAGCTTTCTGGTTCTTTTCGTCAACATGATTGAAATCTCCCACAAGGTAATACTGGCACTTCTTTGTGAGCTTACGCAGACGGTTCAGCCTCTTGTGGAACTCCATGATCACATCTTTCATGTCCTGAGGCAGATAGGAGAGAGCCTTCTCCTTTATCCACTCAGGTATTCCCCAAAGGGCTTCAGCTATACTGCCAACAATGGCTCCAAGGGTGTCGGCATCTGCTCCAAGAGCAACAGCCTGACGGATGGCATCTTCAAAATTCTTGCTATGTTGAATGATCCAGAGTGCTACAGGAACCGTTCCCTGACACGTTTCATCGAACTTGTTAACGCACTTGGAGATGTCGAGTTTGAAGTTCTGTGGCC
>JAKSLL010000227.1 GCA_024401215.1 Bacteroidaceae bacterium | reverse complement strand
TGATCTGCTGGAGGGATGTAGGATCTTCAGCGTCCGGATCAAGGAAGGTAAGCATATCTTTAGAAGAAAGTACTTTAAGGAAAGCTTCATATTGCCCAATATGTGTAGGCGCATAGATTTTGTAGAAACCTATTATGTTATCACGATAGTCTAAAACATAATTAGAAGAGGCTACTAATGTTTGATTTACATTATTAGAGTAAAGATTACCAAGATGAGCAATGGTATTTTCGAGAGCCGGACCAATGAACTGATAGGTACCTGGAACACCATGGATCAAATAGGCACAATGCCTTACAAGACAATCCTGCTTCTGGAGAATTAACGAGTCTCCTTTGCTCACATAGTCAATTCTATATACATTCATTCCTTTTGGGATCTCTGCGTCGAAAGGAGATGCAAAAGTCGTCCAACCAATCTCAGGCACTGTTAATGAAATTGTTCGGGAATCAACATAAGAGAATTTAACCGGACGTCCGAAAGGCGTTTTATCCGTGTTGTTTTTGATCTGTAAACTATAATCTTCTCCGATTACCAGGCGGTCACCGAAATGTAGATCTTCGGCTCCGACACGGATTTGTCTCTCCTCGTACGCATCAAGAATGATCTCTCCAAGATTGAAATAATCTACAAGCGTGTCATTCTCCTCTTTCACCGAACATACATCGATAACCAGCGAACTGGTCATTGTTCTATCAGAAAAGTTCTTTATTGTGAATGAAACACCAAAAACTTCCTTACACGCATTGCCATCGTTATCGACACATAGAGGCTCTATAAGTTGTAAACCGTCAGCAATTTGTATGCTAGGATAATCTTGCGAAAGCTCCTTCTGTGTCAACAGCCATTTGCCATTCTCATCTTTATATATCGGAATGACCTGATAGGTTGCACCTTCTCTAAGTCCGACAGGGAGATTGAGACTTGTCTCAAAAGATTGCCTTTCTGAGGAAGCAAGTGTGAGTGAATAAATATCGTCAATCACACAGGAATCGTCAGCATCGTCAACGTTGACCAGTTTGTATCCAATCTCGAACATCTCACTCTGCAGACCTTGATTACTAAAGTTCATGGAAAGCGAGATGGTTTCACCACCGGCACATAAGCTTTGTTTCAATTGATGCAAAGAAAAGAAGAGAACCTTCTTGTATTGTGTACTTCCATCACGATCCGGATATATCCCAGTGATAATTCGTTGATTTTTTGCATAATTGTCGTTAGCAGAGCCACCTCCCGTGCCTGTTCCCCCAGGGAGCAAAGCCTTTTTTGTTTTAATTGGAGTGATCAGGAAGTAGTTATTATACAAACCATTCCATCCCCAGTTGATGTGCCAATGACCTTCCTTATAGCCATCACATACAAAAGCATGTCCTAAATCTGTTTCGGTATCTCCAGCATAGTATAAAGGTCTGCCGGCTCTCAGTTCGTCATATACGATTTCTTCCCATTCTGCATCGGTGAAGTAGAGACGGCGCAAAAAGGATATTCCTTTGTTGTATCGAAAATGAGTTGTCAATCCTTTTGCGACATTAATGTCGTAAACAGCCGTTCCTGATTTATTGTATTTGGCATTGAAAGCAACTCCAAGGTGATACATCAATCTACCAACAGACACCTCCTCCCATGTGTCATTGTAGATGGTATAATAAGAATCTTTCATAGATTCCCAATCGTATAGCGCATGCACGAAGTCGGCAGTGAACGTATACCCGTAATATTTTTCGTCAAGTGTCTTCGAGCCAATACCCGATTCTGGCCAGCGATGGTATTTCATTATCTGCGCAATGGCTGTTGGGCCACATCCAACAGGTAAATCAACTGCGCCTCTCTGGGATGTGGGCAGCTGTTGATTATATGGTTTATCCTGACCCCAAATGGTTGTAAGCATGATAGGTATCTCGGCACGCTCGGCGCGTGTTTGTGCTTGACGAGCAACACTATTGATACCAGCCTTAACCTCTTTGATAGCCTGACTGATCTGTAAGTCATACTGACTGAGCCACCAGCGCATATTGTCTGGAATACGCTCATAGTCGAAG
>JAKSLL010000226.1 GCA_024401215.1 Bacteroidaceae bacterium | reverse complement strand
AGCAGAAAGCCATGATTACGGAAATGGTCATCGGTATTTCCGAACATCACGTTAAATGCGACTCTGCGGTAAAGCTCTCTAAGATTCTTGCCTGCATCAACACAACCTTGCAGAATGAAGTCAACAATGTCGAGATAACCGTTTCCTGTGCTGCTACCAGCACCATCGTCAAGACCAAGCAATGACATGGCTGAAGCAAAATGTATGCGCTTGCCCTCTGATGAACGGTCGAAACGCTCAGACAGCAATAGGTCTCTGTCTTTAGAAATCTTTATCGTACGTGTCTTGGCAACGCTGATTCCTGCTGTTGCTGCCAGCCTGTGAGAGAAGTGCTCAATGAGTTCTGTATTCTCCAAGTCTTTCTTTGATGGGAACTTGGCTACGTACAGTTTGCCATCCGTATCAATGACATTAGCTTTTGGACGAGCACCACCTAACGAGGTTCCTGGGTCAATCAACTGATCGAGCCAACGCTGATCTGGTAATTCGTTGCGTTCCTCAGCTAACTCAATCTCATGACATGCATCGCACAAGGCTCTAAGGCTCTCAATAGGCGGAACGAGGTATTTTTCACTTGCATTTATATACTCTTCGCTATCTTCACTTTTATAACGTATGCCTCCCATACGAGTGAAATCCTCAATTCCGATAAGGTAGTCATAGTTAGTAAGCATTCGTTTGGGTCTTCCTTCAGACTGCGCTATAAGGCGTTCTCTACGGTCAAGCAATAAACGTCCCCATCTGTCTGGGAATGAATCTTTGACAAAACCGAAAACGCTATCATTACTGCGTGGATGCTGCAATGATGGTACATTCAACAAATCACCACTCAGAAGAATACCACCATGCTTCTTGAGCCATTCACGTGAATACTCAAAGACAAAATGATCTTTGCCACGAACATGTTCGTAACCTAATATACCAATCTCTTGCGGAGTAGCAAGAAAATCGAAATCAGCGTAAACAGTTATTCTTTTCATCGTCTAAGGAGTTCTGCATCCTGAAGCTGTCTGCCAAGAGCATCATCTGCAGCTATCAGGGTAATATCTTTTTCCAAATTAAGCGCAAAGAGTATGCGTGCATAAATACCCATGGAAACCGTAGGATCTCCATGTTCAACTTTTGATACCGTCAGACGTGTCACGGTAGCTCTGTCTGCTATGTCTTGCATAGAAAGATGCCTTCTTTTACGTGCCAGCATAATCTGTTCGCCCATAAGCTCCAGATGCTGTGTCAAAGTCCTTGGCATCATCTTGCCGAATGTATTCTTACCCATATATTGTGTATTATTGGGTGCAAATTTACTCATAAATGTTTAATATAACAAACATTTTGCGTATTATTTTCAATGAATAGCCTATTTTTGTTAAAAAAGACAAGGGTTCTATTGTATTAGATGGATTCGGTTGGTTATTTGTTTTGTTATCTCTTTCTCCTTGCTGAATTTTTCCTGTTATAGTTGTCTGACCTTGACAACATACTGTTAATGCCTTATAGTCTTTAGTTCTTACCTGTTATATGTTTGTTCATACATCGACTTCTGGGAATTGGTGAAATTAGGTTGCGAAGGTAACTTGTTCTGCCTTATCGCTTCAAGGTCAAGGCTCTGCTTTGCTGGAAAATCTCCACACCGTTGGGTAGTATTTTGCAGTCAAAACCTTGCTTCGATTGTCAAAACACCTTCTGAAAGCAACATAATTTCTAACCATTCCCGAAGTAGTTGATCTACGAAAGGGAAATAAAAATTTTCAGACATGGCAAATCAAGCAACAACGACGTACAAAGTCACAGGTACACGTAAGGCAGTGAGCGACCTTTGGAATACGCTCCAGAGTATGAATGTAAACACCAAGAACATCTGGCTCGATGACTTGGCAAAGTTCTATGGTATCGACTATGAGGCTAAGCATATCAGCGTCCGTGGTCACATCTATTGGGCTGAGTATGAAGAGGACGAGGAGAATGACAACTTCCTTCTCTCATTCTCTACTGAATCTGCCTGGGATGCTTGTAATGACCTATTCGAGGAGATTAACCACCTTCTTTGGGATGAACTCTCTATCAGTTACAGAGTATGCGAATGTGGATGTGAGGTCTATTACGTTCATGATGAAGGCAACTATTTCCCTGAAGAGGCTTGTGTTTCTTCTTACGGAGAACCATTTGAGGATGCTTGTG
>JAKSLL010000225.1 GCA_024401215.1 Bacteroidaceae bacterium | reverse complement strand
GCGTATATGCCAGTTATCCAATGAGATAGAAGGTAGCATCTTCCTGTTCGGAGCCCGTCAGACAGGCAAAAGTACCATTCTGCGTCAACAATTACCAAATAGTATCTTTATTGACTTGCTTGACACAAGCATAAAATCTCGTTTTCGCCGTCGTCCTGTGCTACTATACGAGATGCTTTGTGACAAGCCAGAAGGCACGTTGGTTATCATCGATGAGATTCCCGAAGTGCCAGAGCTGCTGAATGAAGTGCACCGTCTCATCTCGGAGAAGGAACTTGTATTCATCCTATGTGGCTCAAGTGCTCGCAAACTGAAACGCAAAGGCTATAACACTTTGGGAGGTAGAGCTTTCCCTGTATATCTGTATCCTTTTGTCAGTGCTGAGATACCTGACTTCGACCTTGATCAAGCGCTGCTATCTGGCATGGTGCCACCACATTATCTGGCAAAGAATCCAACACGCCGCCTGTCTGCCTACATTGATGTGTATCTAAAGGAAGAGATAAAAGAAGAGTCTCTTGTTAGAAACCTTGATGCTTTCCATCGTTTCCTTGAGGTTGCAGCATTGACTGATGGCGAGATGGTGAACTATAACAACATTGCACAGGATTGCGGTGTAAGTGCCACGACCGTAGCTGCTTATTTCGAGATTTTGGAGGACACCTTGATTGGATATCGAATTCCAGCATATACAAAGACCATGAAACGCCGCCTTGTACAAGCTCCACGATTCTACTACTTTGATGTCGGCGTAGTTAATTACCTTCTGCATCGCAAGTCTCTGGAACGTGGAACTACAGAATATGGTCATGCCTTTGAGCATCTTGTGATTCAAGAGATTGTTGCCTATCTGAACTATAGCCATAGCGACGAGAAACTCTCTTATTGGCGCACATACTCTGGCATAGAGGTGGATGCAGTGATAGGCGATGCAAGAATCGCAATAGAGATCAAGCCGGTTGACGAAGTACAGACACGCCACCTCAAAGGTCTCAAAGCCTTTGCTGAGGACTATCCTGCCAGCCGGCGAATCATCGTGTCTCTCGATCCATTCAACCGCCACATGGGAGACATAGAATGCATTTATGTTCTTGACTTCTTCCGCATGATGTGGAACAATGAGTTTTAATAAGCCTTCCATACCAGCGTGCAGACTCTCACTCTGCACGCTGTTTTTAGTTTATTTCAGTTCGAGTGGTTGATAATGATGTAATTTGTCTTTCTTAGGGACTGCTATTCCATTGATCTGATGGGTTAGTTTCGAACCAGAGAAAGTACCATCAGAATTACGGTTTTCTGCTAATGAACCATAAACAGCATAACCAGCACGATCACCTTCTGTCTTCGTATAGTAATACAGAGGATTATTCACATAACGCCTGTCAAGAAACAAATTGTTTCTCATGTTTATCAGATTATTGCGCTTAGTCTTTATTGTTAAAGCATCTACAGTCTTCGTGATGGCACAATTCTGCTGTGAAAGTTCAAACATCTCAAAACAGAATATACCATCTGCATCCTCTGCTTTGACGATAAGTCCTGGCAAACCGTTCAGTTTCCAAGGTCCTACTGTGGAAGGTATTTCTTCCGTATAGTAGGCATTCCATGTTCGCCCTCCGTATGTGGCTTGTGCCTTGTGACAGAGATAAGTGCTTATTGTTAGAGTATCTTCAAGAAGAGTCCACGTCAATTCTGCTGGTTCTGTATATGAATAATGTCGGGCAGGAACATCTTCGTACACTTCCATATTCTTATCGCAAGAAGAGACAAATATCGTTGGCACATGAAACATGTTTTCAAACTGATATTCATCGTAATTACTTCTTGATTTTTCATTGCTTATCTTGTACTTGTGAGTATAATAACCCATTGTCTTTGTTACATTTGCTCCAACCATCAATACGGTGTGGAGCGAATCAACAACAGCATTTCCTTCTCTGTCGGTTGTGTTTACTGTAAAGTTATAACCTACTGTAAATATAGAAACATCGATGCTGTCATTTGTCTGTGCCCATCCGCATATTGCGATGAGCATAATGAATAATGATAAAGTTATTCGTTTCATATTTATTACTTTTTCTATATAGACTTTATAAAATGTATTAAAACTAATACTTTTTCTTGGTTTTGTTTTGTAATTAGTATTAAAACTCGTATCTTTGCAGCGTTCTAATATCAAACCTCGTATGAAGTACAATGA
>JAKSLL010000224.1 GCA_024401215.1 Bacteroidaceae bacterium | reverse complement strand
CCACCCAAAAGTAGCAATAGACTCTTTTAAGAATGGACGCACAAAAGACCTCTCTCAACTGTAACAAAGTGGATAATTGTTCGCTGACTCTGGTGCTGGATAAGCGTACCAACAAGTCAACGGACGAGTACCCGATGGCGATATGTTTCACTATCAATCGCAAGCGTTACTACCACAAACTGACAGATATGCCTTTTCAAAAGGAAAGGTATTTCAATGAAGTGTGCAGCGTGACCAGTTCTCGCAGCAGCCTGATGCCAATTCAAAAAGAGTGGCAAAAGATCCTGGAGGACTATCGCCAGAAACTTGTCAAACTCAAGAAGAATCAGGACTTGACTCTTGATGTCGTTAGGTCGGCAATGGCTGGTGTGACAACATCTACTGCCAACCCAAAGAACTTCATCACATTCTGGGAAGATTTGATCAAGAGTTATGAAGCAAATGGTCAAGTTGGTACGGCAGATAATTATGCATGCGCCCTGAACTCCTTCAAAAGGATTATAGGCAAAGTTGATGGCTTCAAGATTGATGTGAACATCATGAAGAAGTGGGACGATGTCTTGACCAATGGAATCATGAAGGATGGTGTGGAGATTGTGGCTCCTGTCAAGGCTGCTACAAAGGGAATGTATTATCGCGCATGCCGTGTGGCTTGGAACGAATGCATTAAGCAAGGACTGCTTCCAGAAGAGAAATACCCTTTTTCCAACAAAGAGAAGTCAAAGCTGTCTATACCTCGTGGAGCAAAAAGGCAAACATCATATCTGTCGATTGACGAGATGACAGAACTGTACTATGTGTTTATGGAAAGACGTTACCCTGATACGTGGGGAAGCGCATACAAACATCGTGTACATTATTCGTTAGGTTTGTTCCTGGCACAGTATCTATGTAACGGCTTCAACCTTGCTGATGCGGGTCGCATAACCTATGATAGAACGTACTATGCAGAAGGTGGACGTTGCTTGAAGTTTGAACGGCACAAGACACATCGTAATGTAAACGGAGAGGCAACAGTTATTGTGCCAATCATTACTCCATTGCAAAACATACTTGATCAGATTGCTGCCAAGCCTAGTAAAGGCGCACGCGTTTTCCCTGATATTTTCAAGGGTTCAAACGACGAAAGGGTGATGCGTAAGCTGTGTGTACAGGAAAACTCCAATATTAAGGATCGCGTGATACGCGTGTGTAAAGAAGTCTTGGGATGGGAAAAGGAGCCATCAAGTACCTGGGCTCGCCATGCTTTTGCAAGCAACCTTAAGTTGTTGAAGGTTCCTGAGGAATACGTTTCGGAGGGTATGGGACATTCCCAAGGCAACAATATTACCCGAGGCTACCAAGATATGTATCCATTGGAGATGAGGTTTGAGTTCAACAACAAACTGCTGAACTTGAAAGAGAATCAAGAACCAGAGGTGGATGTTGACAGTATGACTCCAGAGGAAATGAAGGAGTTTATTAAGAGGATGATAGGGAAATAAAGAATTTTTGCCCTGTTGTCAAATCAAAATAATAACTTTGTAGGCAAATTGAAGATTATGGCAAAGAAAAATACATCAGATAGCGTTGAGGTGGTTGCAAATTGTGACCAGCTTCAACAGCGAACAGTTCAATCGAGAATTCTTACTATCCGAGACAAGCAGGTTGTAATAGATAGAGACCTGGCAGAATTCTATGGAGTTGAAACAAAAGCTCTTAACCAAGCTGTTAAACGTAACTTGAGTCGATTTCCCGAGCGTTTTAGATTTATGCTTACCAAGGAAGAATTATCAGAGGTGGTAACAAATTGTGACCACCTTAGATCTCTGAAGTTTTCTCCTGTACCACATTACGTTTTTACTGAGGAAGGTGTAGCCCAATTATCTTCCGTCCTTCGAAGTGATAAAGCCGTAGAGGTTAGCATTATGATTATGGATGCTTTCGTTGCTATGCGCCGTTTCCTCTCAGCCAATGCAGGTATGTTCCAGCGCATAGAGAGATTGGAACAGCATCAGATGCTTACTGACCAGAAGGTGGAGCAAGTTCTGCAGCGCATGGATGAACTGGCTCCAACGGTGACACCTGAACAAATCTTTGCTACAGGTTGCGTGTGGGATGCCTGGAGCTATGTGTCTCAACTGGTTCGTAGTGCCAAACAACGAATTGTCCTCATTGATAACTTCGTGGATGAAAGAGTTCTCACTTTGCTGACCAAAAGAGAAAAAGG
>JAKSLL010000223.1 GCA_024401215.1 Bacteroidaceae bacterium | reverse complement strand
CCACTTTTGCTAATGGGGCAAGCGTCTTATACGTGTCTGGAATATCTTCTGACAAAGAATATGTTGTAACACCCATCGGATTCGTATAATCCCTTACCGCTAATTCTACGACACTTTTATTTGCATCTTTACACATTACGATACCTATACTTGGATTTTCCCCTTGTTTGCGTTCATATTTGTCAAGAAGCGTAAGGTAAAAATTCAGTTGGCCAAGATAGGCTGGCTTGAATTTTCCACTCTTTAACTCTATTGCAACCAGACATTGTAATGTTCGATTGAAAAACAACAAGTCACAAAAAAACTCTTCTCCACTCTCTACCATGCGATGTTGCGAATCTATAAAACAAAAGTCTGTTCCCAATCTTTGTATGAACTTCTTTATATTTGACAGTATAGATTGCTCTAAAACCCTTTCGTCAATACATTCGATATCCTGTTCTTCCTCGATATTGATGAAGTCCAACAACATCTCATCCTTGAATGCCATCACCGCCGTCGAAACTTGCTTGTCATTTGGCATAGTAAAGGCAAAATTATTTGGCATTTTCCCTATATGATGATAATCGTCAGCTTTAATATGTGACTGCAAAGTCCTTGTAGACCAAAAATGTGTGGCACATTCTTTGATATAATACAAACGAACATCATAATCTTTGCATTTAGTCAATATTTCAACATGATGAGTAAATCCTATCGATAAAAATGCGTCAGTAAATTCGCCAATCAGTGACTGTCGATTTGTATCATTCTGATTTTCACCTTTATTTGTATCATCAAGCAATTGGGTTGAGTATTTCACAGATAGTGTTTCTCTTATACCTGCATTATTCCACTCCTCAAAGAAAAGACGCATGTTCTTTATACTACTTGGAGAAAATCCCTTCAACCCTGGCATCTCTTGCGTCAGCATTTTACTGATTTCCTCAATAGCGTTTGTTCCCCACCTGTCCTTGCCTCTGGTATTGATTGAGATATAGCCTCCAACTGCAAAATAAAGCTTCAATTGCTCTGCATTCGCTACCCTTGCTGCCATATAGCGGCTTTGCAAAATGGCATTCTTTATTTCTTTAACAGCCTTAACAATAAAACTACTACTTGCACTCATATCCCAAAGTATTAAATGCGTTACGTAATGCAGTTTGGTTCTGTTCCTGCCTCTTCAAAAGATCAGACACTACTTTTGCTGATTCTGTCAATACAGCGTTATAATCTATATTGGAATCTCTATCCACAAACTCAATGTATCTGCTTGGCACAAGGCTCCATCCTTGCTGCTCAATTTCCGCAATACCTACAGACTTGTATAGTTCTGGCTCAGCATAACACTTTCCATCAGTACCGTCAGCCTGCCATTTCTGATAGATGTCAACAGCTCGTTTCACCTGTTCAGCCACAAACTTGACCTTCTTCTTCTGCTCACCACTGACAGAGTTTTCCGTCCATTGTCTCAAATCCATAAAGAGAATCTCTTTCTCCCTGTTTCTTTGCTTTCTGCCATGCCAATTACCACCTTTCTTGTTGTTGTTCAAGATCCATAGTGTGACACTTATATCTGTAGTATAGAACAATTCTCTTGGCAATACGACAATGGCTTCTATTTTGTCGTTCTCTATAAGTTTTTGACGAATGGCAACAGTATCATCATCTCCCAATGCACCATTGGCAAGTAGGAATCCAGCGACACCCTTTGTTGCTTCCATCTTGCTTAGCATGTGGAGAATCCAGGCATAGTTGGCATTACTTGCTGGTGGAGTTGAATAATCAGACCAACGAGGGTCATTATCAAGTTTTCCGTCGTCGTTCCATTTCTTCAAGTTGAACGGTGGATTCGCCATGATATAGTTGAACCACTTGCCTTTATGCTGATCGTTAGTGAATGTAGATGCATTGGTTTCACCAAGATGATTACTCAAGCCTCTTACTCCCAAGTTCATCTTTGCAAGTCGGTATGTCGCAGGCTCACTCTCCTGACCATAGACGTTGATCATATTAATGTCACCCTGCTTTTCCTCAACATATTTGGCACACTGAATGAACATTCCTCCAGATCCACAACATGGATCATACAATGTTCCGTCGTAAGGTTCAATGAAAGCAGCGATCAGTTCGACAATATCGTGTGGAGTATAAAACTCTCCATCCTCTTTTGTTGCCTTGATAGCAAATGAATGTAGAAAGTATTCATACACTCTACCAATCAAGTCTCTCTCTGTTCC
>JAKSLL010000222.1 GCA_024401215.1 Bacteroidaceae bacterium | reverse complement strand
ACCTCCTCACTGTCTTTATCAGGTACAACAATTATTCCTTGTTCCATCTTAGCACGATAGAACATAGCATCTGGCTTTTGTGGATTACCATCGAAATCCATATCATAAAGCATAATACCAAAATCACGATCTTCTGCAATGGCAGGAACTCTGTCTTCGTTTTCACCAACAAGCTTCCAACCTGCAGCAAACTCTCTACATCCTAAATAAGGCTGAGTAAAACATTGCCCTTGACTGGCACGACGCTCAAACATTTGATAATACTTCATAGGATTCTCACTTGCATCAGGCTGATGCTTCGCAAAAGCCTCCTTTGGACGATTGCCAATTGGAATAAACACCAACTTGGCGTATATACGATAGCGTACATCTTGCAACAAAAGCGAATTCTTCTGTTGACGCTTGTCTTCTATGAAGATAGGAGATTTGCTTGCTACTGCTCCAACCTCATTTCTACGAATATTTGTCCATTTGATAGGATTGAGAACCTCTATCTTTGTCACTTGCCATCGCATAGCATAGCGTTTGAACAATATTGCCTCAAAGATAGCACGTGCAGCCGAAGGTGTGATGACATCATAACTAACGCGTTCCACCTTCAATTCCGGTCGAGTGAAGCAAGCCCAGTCACCCCATACCTCAAGGCAATATTCTTTGTCTGTATATTCCATATAACTATATCTATTTTAATAAATTTCGATTTCCTGTATCCTCAAGCACTTTCATTTGATGGATAGCAATCTCATTAAGTTTGATGAGCCTTTCTGATTGTGGCATACCCTCGTTGATGAAAACAGCATTGAGGTTTTCCATGTTCGAAAGGCAAATAAGTTCGTTTATGCTGGCATAATCACGTATATTGCCTTTCTTGTCTGGATTTGCATCACGCCATTGTTTTGCTGTCATTCCAAACATCGCGACGTTTAGGACATCAGCTTCGTCGGCATATTTCATGGCGGCAACTTCACGACTCACCTCTACTGGAATAAGATTCTCCTTAATAGCATCTGTGTGAATTCGGTAGTTTATCTTAGACAATTCTCGTTTTGCTGTCCAACCAATGAGTTTCTGTTCCTCTTCTTTAAGACGCTGGAATTCCTTAACAAGGTAGAGTTCAAATTCCACGGACACCCAATTAGCAAACTTGAATGCGATATCTCTTTGTGCATAAGTACCACCATTGCGCCCTGACACACATAAAATCCCAACGGCATTTGTACTTTCAACCCACTTGGTTGGACTTAAAGTGAATGCATTAGAACCGGCTTCCAGAAAAAGGGAGTCGAATTCGACCCCCTTAAATTGAGGGTTATTTAGTTTCTCCCAAAGTCCTAAGTACTCTATAGTATTTTTCAAACGCATCCAGTTTTTTACTACATCTTTAGGCTCATCTGCATTCCTTTGTCGTGCAATATCGGTGATGCATACATAGTCCATGCCATTTGCCTGCATTGTACGTATCACAGTATCTTTTACTTCAATGTTTGATATTTTCTTTGCCATATTTATCTTATTATATAATGTATGTTTCTTCCAACCATTGATTATCTGTCAACAATCCTACATCTTCATTGTATTGATTCTGCCCAAATGATACATATAAACCACCTACTATTTCATCAACGATACCATCTTTCTTCATCTCGTCGAAATCATGCCTGCGAAGGTTGACACTATACTGACTTAACTTTTTCATAAGCGTATATGTTGGGCCGTCAGTTTTCAATTCTTCAACAAGCGATAGAGAATCTTGCCAGTTCACCACCACAGCCACAGTATCATCATCAATAAGACGAAACTTCTGGGCAGCGGTTTCCAACATCAATTCTTCCATATTGTACAGATAATACTTCATATCTTTCTTGTCAAAAGATTGGATGCGAGAGTATAACTGTAGGAAGTAGTTGTTCATTGCCTCGGGCGAAAACCAATCATGCGTATCTCCCATATTAAGACGTGCATTGTTGCACTGCGTTATGAATCCTCTCGGCAATGCATGTTCTGCTGACAAACTAAACACATAAGTTGTGCATATAGGTAGCTTTCCTTCTCGATTACATCTACCTGCAGCTTGCAGAATAGAGTCTAGTCCTGCCTCCTGACGAAAAACTACAGGGAAGTCTATATCCACACCTGCCTCTATAAGTTGAGTAGATACGACTCGCACTACTTTATTTTTCGGATCTGCGAGTGCTTGCTTCATTTCTTGTATTTTCTCAGCCACATGAGCAGGACACATCA
>JAKSLL010000221.1 GCA_024401215.1 Bacteroidaceae bacterium | reverse complement strand
TTGATGGCTGTGTATGACTACCGATGCATGACTCAGGATGCAGAGGGCGAAACGGTAGTGGATGGCATGAGGCTCTGCCTGCAGGTGGGCACGCATTGCACTCGCTGTTTCCCTTATCGCAAGTTCGAGAGAGACATGGCAAGCGAGAATAGAAACTATATGGATGGCTATTTCATGGATGATGAAGAACCGAACACACTGACGACGGAGTCTTACTGCTTCATGCCCGAGGTGTGGAGAAACTATCCCGAAGGCAAGATGACGGTGCGCGATGCTATTCCTCCTTTCATCTATGAGGCACAAGAGGCTCTGGAGTCAACCAGATGGAAACTGAGCGAAGACAGTCTTACCGTATGCGGCTATCTGTGCAAGAAAGCCACTTGCGAACTGCATGGACGCAAATGGACGGTGCGCTATAGTGAGGAGATTCCCACCTCGGCAGGTCCTTGGAAACTGTGCGGATTGCCAGGCTTGATTGTTGAGGCTGAGTGCGAGGGTGGCATCCATCGGTTCACGCTCACTGACATTCAGCGTACTGCCACGACCATATACCTTGAGAGCAGTGCCATCACAAACAAGACCTCGGGTAAGAATCTCATACAGAACCGCGACAAGGTCTTCGGAAGCAGGCTCTACATCAAGGATCCGCTGTACTATGCTCACGAAAGCATGAAGACTGCCGACAAAGTCTTTGGCAAAAACGGAATGCTTATCAATGGATATTACGTCAATGACAAGCCACATGCATACCAGGCGCTTGAGCTGAAATAATCACAAATATGAAAGCAACATTAACAATTATCCTTGCATTAGTTGCCAACATGATGTCGGCACAGATGCTTACACGAGACAACGAAGCACTTGACACTTTGTGTCAGACAAAGTTTACAGCTGTGTATCAGTACACTATCAACACTTCGGATGCAGAAGGCAAGCCAGTAAGTGACTCCATTCGCCTTGCCTTGCAGGTGGGGGATGGAGTGTGGAAGACATGGGCATACGATCGATATCTGTTTCAGCAGCAGAGAGAAGGAGAGATGGGCGAAGACCAGATGCCGTTTCTGCGCAATGAGGCATTGATGCACATTGCCACAACAACGGTAGGTTATCCTGAAGGCAAAACCACAGCCATAGAATCAATTCCGCCTCTCCAATATGCTGTGACTGAAGACATGGAAAAGCCAACATGGAAGATGACGGAAGGTAGCAACTCCGTTTGTGGGTACTTGTGCCAGAAAGCAAATGGTGAGTTTCGTGGCAAGAAATGGGATGTGCTTTATGCAGAAGACATCCCAACTGCCGCTGGTCCTTGGAAGTTGCAAGGATTGCCAGGGTTGATAACATACGCAGCAGATGATGAGGGCATTCATACTTTCAAGCTCATTGGCATTTATCAGGAAATAGTACCTATCACACATTCTTCAGGTTCTGTAGTCTCTAAATTTTCTATGGAAGAGCTCCGTATGAAAAAGACTGTCATTCCATACGAGAAAGCCACAAGAGAGCAGATGCAGAAACAGAAAAAGAATGTATTTGGCAATCGCATGTATCTGACAGATCCTATGTTCTACATGACTGGTCAAAAAGAAATCCTGAGTGTAGGAAAAGAAAGTGGTAATGTTCAATTCGTAGGAGGACTACTTGTACCAGACAAGCCTCATAAGTATCAACCACTTGAACTGAAATAGATCAATAAAATCCCACACGCTTCGCAGCGCATGGGATCTGAGTTCAAAATACTTGTTCCCGAAGGAACTATAGTGTTCAAAATACTGTCAATTGTAAATCTGACTTTATGGTTTCGATTGCAAGGCGTAGTTTCTGGTATTGCTTCTCGCTTGCGAAAGCCACACCCGAAGCATATTGCCTCAATAGCGAGGGATTGATGCCAGCCTTTTCTGCAATCTTAGACACGTTAAAGAAATTGAAATAGTTGAAAAATGACTGAATATCGTATTTGTAGAGAAAATCAAGCTCGGGCGTTTCTATATTACGCTCAGCATTTATCTCTTTCATTTCGTCATAACATTCCAGCATGTCGCTCTTTGCTTCATCAACAGTGTCACCATAGCCAGCAATGCCATAGTTGCCAAGTCGCTGTTCAATGCTGCATGAATACTTGCCATCAGAATTCTTTTCGATAATAGCTGTAACCTGAATTTTCATACAATGATGTTATTAATGTTTCAAAATAAGAACAAGAGAGGAGGGACAAGCCCTCACAATCCTCAGACACCGAGAATCTCCCTTGCTTCGTTCACAATACGCTTCGACAATTCTTGACTACCGTGTCTTGGGATAGCGTAAGTTGCATTATTCTTTGGATTAGTCCAAATATCGTGCCTCTTACCATGCCGAAGAACGAAGCAACCATTAGCAGTTAAGAAGCTGCAAAATTGGCTTGTCTTCATATCTTT
>JAKSLL010000220.1 GCA_024401215.1 Bacteroidaceae bacterium | reverse complement strand
GTTGTGTGGACGTTGGTATGTCCAAGCAACTTACTTGTGGTGAAGATGTCAGCACCAGCCGTTATGGTGAGAGTTGCAAATGTATGTCGGCTCGTATGGAATGTTACAAGCTTTGTGATTCCTGCATTCTTCGCCATGTGCTTCAATGCTCTGTTGGCACAGCCTAATGTTGGGGCATTGGGAAACACTTTGTCTGTGTTGGCTGCATCGCCTTGCTTTGGCATCCACTTCAATGCTTGTTCACCAAGAGGGACAATGACAGGCTTCTTTGTCTTCTGCATGGATGGAACATGTATCACTAATCCGTCATCAGTCTTTTGAATGTCTTTCCATCTGAGTGCAAGCATATCACTATGACGCAAGCCTGTGAAGCAACAGAACATAAAGGTCTGCTTTGTGATTGGGCTTCCTGTATTGACCCCTTCCATGGCATTTAACTCGTTTACTTCGAGATATGTGCGGTCACTCGGAGTCTTCTTGAACTTCTCGTTCTTATCCAACTCATAGTATGGATTCTTACGGAGCACTCCATCCTTCACGGCTTGATTCAGGATGCTATTGAGTGTAGTCTGTATCAAGAGCTTTGTCTTAGGCGAAAGTTCTTGTGGTTCATCCGACTTGTTATTTCGGTACACATCATTGACATAGCGAATGAAGTTCTGATAGAATCGTTTATCCACCAATGCCAGAAGCATACGAGGACGATTGCTATATCTGAGATATGACTTGACAATGTTTACAGTCTTCGTCACATTCTTGACATAGGAGTCAGAGAGTTTCTTGTCATCCTTAATATATATAATGTGTTCGTCCATGTAGTCAGCGAATATCTTTGATGGCAGTTTCTCTTCTTCATCATCGACTTGCTTTTCTACGCCAAGGATGCGTTCAGCCTTTATCTTCAGCGCATGTTTGAGGGTGTTCTCATTGACACGTCTGTCATTCTCAGTCCTTTCTGGAATGAGAAACAGATTCAGCGACTCATAGTAACGCTTGCCTTTCTCGTAGAAGTCAAGGTACAATGATTCGTTACCGCTGGCTAACTTTCTATGCCTCAGTTCTATCTTCATCGTTCAGTTCTGCTTTTGGAGTGAATAGATTATCAACGAGGTTGACAGCCTCAGTCTTCTTCTTGTCTATGATTTTACCATAGATTTGGGTTGTGGTTACGTTTGCATGACCAAGCAACTTACTTGTGGTAAAGAGGTCTGCACCAAGGGTAAGCATCATTGTGGCAAATGTATGTCGGCTACAGTGGTACGAAATCTTCTTGTCTATCTTTGCAGCCTTCATCCATTTCTTGATGTGGTAGTTGATGGTTGCATCACTTGTAGGGAGTTTGAAGAGTTTCGCATCTGGATCTTCCTTCTTCTCCATATATCGAAGAGCTTCATTAGATAGTGGTACATTGATAGGTTTCTGAGTCTTCTCCATCCATACATGGACGTATTGAGTCTTTCCATCGGGAGTGTTCATCACTTTTGCCCATGTTAATTCACGGACATCACCAAGGCGAAGTCCGACAAAGCAAGATAATAGGAAAGCCTTCTTGACTTGCTCGTTGGTGCATGGTGTTTCCATCAATTTGCGTACTTCTTCGATGGTAAGAAACTCACGTTCTTCAGGGGAAGGCTGGAACTTTTCTCGCTTATCCAGTTGTTTCATTGGATTGCCCGGAATGAGTCCGTCACGCACGGCTTTGTTGAGCGCACCATTGAGCACAGCCTGGTGATGATGAGCACAACCAGGGCTGATAGTTCTGCCTTCTTGTTTCTTGGCAACACTATGGGGAGCGGTACGGAGGTAGTTAAGGAAACCACGACAGAAGTCTGCATCAATCTCATTGAGACCGATGTAATCAAGTTTCTCCTTGCTCAGATAGTCCTCGACCTTCTTACGCATGTCGGAACGTCCCTTCAAGGTTGATTCCTTGAACCCGAATCCATCCTGCTCGTATTCCTTCAGGAAGTCAACGAGAGAGATTGAAGAACGCTTGATCTTATCCCAGTGCTTGATTCCTCGATCTTGCAGAGCGATGATTCGGTCAGCTTTTATTTTCTCGGCAATCTGGCGAGTACGGATGTTGGCTTTCTTTGATGCAGCATCCGTTTCGGGTATCAAGTACAAATTCAAAGATTCATACTTGCGTGTACCTTTAATATATATGTCAAGGTACAGGCTGACGTTTCCGTTAGCCAACTGACGTTCACGAATGCGAACTGGTTCCTTTACCTTCAATGACTTTTTAGGTCTTCCCATTTTGTTTTCCCTTTAGTTGAGTTGTTACGTGTTCTTAACATCAAGAATCACGGTGCAAAGGTATATAAAAAATTTGGTTCTCGCAATAGGCGCGTAACAAATCTGCAACAAGAATACACCAAAAACATCGAAATTTAGTAAAGTTTAATAAGCATGTCTATTT
>JAKSLL010000022.1 GCA_024401215.1 Bacteroidaceae bacterium | reverse complement strand
TGTCACCCTTCTCAAAGCTTGCGTACCATTCCCATGAGAGGTAGAGTGAGCCCCAACCACCGTTTTCTGGACAAGCAGTGTACCACTTAGTCATGAGAGAAGAGATACGGTCAGACCAACCAGAATAGTTGCCGCCTTCGTCGAGGATTTCTGCCCAGATACATTCTGAATTCCATCCACCACCATCAACATCCCAGTTGCTTGAGAATGAAGGGTTGAGTGAGTATGTACCTGAATCTATGATATCCTTAAGCTCTTTCTGAGCGAGTTTGATAAGACTCTTATACTCTTCAGAACTTGCTTTAGACTCGTCATAAATACCATTTGAATCACAGCAAGAACGGTATGCCTTCCACATGTAAGCATCAGCGAGATATGCTTTAGCCATACCCTTTGTAGCACGACCATACTGACCATTCATTGGTTTATAGTCAAGATCATTAGCAGCTTCAGTGAAGTCAGCGATAATGAAGTCCCACATTTCTGCGTATGTAGCGGCGCGAGCCTTCTGTGGAGCAGATGAATAGTCTTCACCTGTTGCAAGCATAGGAACGCGACCCCATGTCTGTGCAAGGTAAGTGTAGAAGAATCCTCGAATTGCACTTGCCTCACCCTTTGCATGCTTGTAGAAGTTGTCAGAGAGATTCTTCTTGTTTTCTTCAAGACCAGCAAGATAGAGATTTGCACGAGCGATAGCAGCGTATGCGTGTGACCAACCTGAATTAAGCTCAGTAGTTGTAGCATCCCACTTCTGACTGTTGAAGTTCTTATCCCAACCTGTTGCCTGAGTATCCATTGTTGGGTGACAACCAGAGAAGAGGTTTGGCTTAAAACCCCAGTCACCATCAGGTCCATCGTTTGCATTCATGAGGTCATAGACACCTATAAGTCCCATGTTTGCGTTTTCATCGTTCTCAAACTGACCCTGGATATCAATAATATCATAGTGGTCAGTATCGAGGAACTCATCGTTGTTGCAAGATGTCAATGCGAGACATCCCAAACTTGCAATACCAAGATATTTATATATATTTTTCATTGTTTCTGAGTTTTAGAATGTTACATTGAGACCAAACATATAAGTGCGTGGGTTAGGATAACGACCAGTATCGAGACCTGTGAAGAGTACACTACCCTGACCACACTCTGGATCGCCGTACTGAGTGTATGGAGAGATTGTACAAAGGTTCTGGATAGAAGCGTAAACACGGAGACCCTGAATCTTAAGAGGAGCGAGAAGTTCCTTGTCAAATGTGTAACCAATCTGGATGTTAGAAATCTTAAGGAAGTTACCATTCTTAACCCAAGCATCGCTTACACGCATGTTCTTGTTCTCATCCTTCCATGTGAGGCGTGGGAGAGTACCACTTGTGTTGTCTGCGCTCCAAATTCTACCCATATCCTTCTTAAGAAGAGCTGTAGATGTATTATCGTCAGAGTTCCACATTGTGCTCATACGCATTGCAGAGTAAGAAAGAATCTTCTGACCGAATACACCATACATGTAAACAGAGAAGTCCCAGTTCTTATACTGTGTGCCAAGGTTGAGTCCATAATTGAACTTTGGAAGACCACTGCCAAGAACTTCACGGTCGCCACCATCGATGATACCGTTGCCGTCAAGATCCTTGAACTTGAAGTCACCTGGCTTAGCATTTGGATAAGTCTTCTGAGTATTGCCATCCGCATCAACATAAGTGTAAGCGTCGATTTCTGCCTGAGTCTGGAAGATACCGTCTGTTCTATAACCATAGAATGAACCTACAGCCTCACCAACCTTAGAGATTGAATGTCCGTCCCAGTTTGCACCACCGTCAACCTGGAATGCGTTAGAACCGTCACCACCGATGCCGTCAGCACCGTCCTTAGATGTGAATGTTGAGTTACCACCTGTTGCCTGAGCATAGATTGGAAGGTCTGTGAGCTTAGTTACCTTATTCTTGATTGTAGAAGCATTGAGAGTAGCGTTTACGCTCCAGTCCTTATTGATGCGCTTGTTGTAGTTGACAGAAAATTCAACACCTGTGTTGCGGATGTTACCGTAGTTAGTGTAGATTGAAGAGTAACCAGAAGACTGGCGGATTGGAAGATCAATAAGGAGATCCTTAGTGTTGCGGATGAACCAATCGAATGTGATGTTCAATTCACCGTTGAGCAAACCGAGGTCAGCACCTACGTTCCACTGTTCGTTAGTCTCCCACTTGAGATTTGTATCTACGAGTGGTGCATAGTAACCATTTGTCTTGATTGGGCGTCCGCCTTCGATACCTGCTCCATTGTAGAAGTTGTACTTAACGCCTGAAGAAGAGAGTGCGTAAATAGACTTGCCTGCGATACCACCTGCGTTACCTGTCTGACCCCAGCCGAGACGAATCTTTGCATTGCTGATAGCGTCAACATCCTTGAGGAAACTTTCCTCCTTAATACGCCATGCAAGGGCTGTTGATGGGAATGTACCCCACTGGTTACCCTTAGAGAAGTTAGAAGAACCATCACGACGAAGAGTTGCTGTGAGGATATAACGATCGTAGAGGTTGTAAACCAAACGTCCGTAGTAAGAAATCATGTTTACGTCAGTGTTGAAACCGCCCTGACCCTTCTTCTTTGCGTCATCAAGACCGAGGCTTGTGAGACGGATTGTTGAAGATGGGAAATCGTAAGCACTAGCACCAACCCATGAACCGTTATACTTGCTAACAGTATTACCTGCCATGACTGTGAGAGTGTTGAAGTCTGTTTCCCACTTGTAAGTCATGTATGTTTCAAGACCCATAGAAGTGCTCTGGCTCTGACCGAGGTCGAAGCTGTACTTAGTGTCCAAACCATTCAAAGGCTTGATCTCAGTAAGAGCACCATCAATGTAGTTGAAACGACGCTGACCGCCTGTGAAGTTGTCATTGTCAGTAGAAGTGTGGCTCCAAGAACCAACAGAACGGAGATTGAGACTATGACCATTGAGATTCTTGAGGAATGTGAAATCGAGGTAAGCACTTGTACCAATACGGTTCATACGATCCTTGCGGTTGATTTCCATCTGAGTCGCATAGATGTTTGCAACCATATTAGTATTACCTTCCCAACCGTTGCTTGTCCACATTGTACCTGTGCCATAAGAACCATCAGGGTTAACTGGGTTTACATGGATGAGCTTGCCATTATCAACATAGTCGAGAGTAGGAGTCATATAAGCAAGGTCACGATGAGAAGAAACGTTGATATTGTTACCAAGACCAATGTTTGAACCCTTAGACTCTGTACGAACATAGTTCATATCACCACCGAACTCGAGGTAGTTATTAACCTTTGATTTTACACCTGCACGAGCAGTAAGACGGCTGTAGTTAGTGTTAACGATAATACCCTTGTTGTTGAGGTAACCTACAGAGAAATTATACTGTGTCTTGTCGTTGCCACCCAAAGCAGAAAGGCCATACTGCTGCTTGATGCCTGTGCGAGTCATACGATCCTGCCAGTCAATGCTGTTGCGCTGACCATCGTATTTCTCTTCCCAAATTGAGTTTGCAAGAGTGTAGTTAGGATCATCATTATACTTAGCTGTACGGATTGACTTTGCAACCTCGTCAACGCCTACACATCTAATCTTGTAAGGAAGCTGTGCGAGGCCGAAGTCAGCAGTGAACTGAACCTGAGTCTTGCCCTGAACACCGTGCTTAGTTGTAATCATGATAACACCATTAGCACCTTCAGAACCGTAGATAGCAGTTGCAGAAGCATCCTTGAGCACTTCCATGCTCTCAATGTCAGCAGGGTTAATGAAGTTAGCATCTGTACCAACTTTCACACCGTCAACTACATAAAGAGGAAGAGATGTGTTGTTGATAGAACCGACACCACGAACGCGAACCTGAGTGTTAGCGTCTGGAGCACCGTCCTGCTGTGTTACGATAACACCAGCAGCAGCACCCTGAAGTGCCTGAGCTACGTTAGTTGGTACTCGCTTCATCATCTCCTTCGTGTCAATTGACACTACAGAACCTGTGATGTCGCTCTTTTTCATTGTACCGTAACCAACGACTACAACATCGCCAAGAAGAGCAGCGTCTTCCTTGAGGCGAATTACAATTGAATTACTTGCTGGCTTAACCTGCTGAGAAGTGAAACCAACGAAAGACACTGCAAGGACAGAGTTCTGAGGCACTGTAAGAGTGAACTTACCGTCAATGTCGGTAATAACACCATTAGATGTACCCTTCTGGACAATTGATGCACCTACAAGAGGCTCGCCATCTGTGTCCGAAACTACCTGACCCTTGATTGTGCGGTTTTGTCCAAACGCGGTTGAAACAACCATAAGACATACCGCCATCAAAAACAAAATTTTTGTTTTCATAAGTGTGGTTTTGTTTTGGTAAAACTAGGATAAAAATATTAATAAATAATTATTTTCTCTCTCTATTTTAAAGATTGTTATTTTTTATTGCCTCCTTGACACAATATGCTTAAAGAGACTTTCTTTTAATTGCAAGTGCAAAGATATAGCATTTGTACATACAAACAAAAGAAAAAATAACATTTTTTAAGTTATACAAACATTTTTTTCAATTCACCCAGACTGAAGGTAAATCAGAAAAGGGTTATATAGAAGATTTTGTATCATAAAAGATTCTTTATTCTTTGTAACACTAACTTACATTTTTATCATCTTCACCCGTCATCATTCTTTACATAGTACACATTATTATATATTGAGAAACTCTGTCTCTTTTTACGACGTATGAAATAAAATTCTAACTAAACCAAATAATAAACTAACTAATAGTATTTACTGTATTATAAAAACTCTGTTTCAAAATTATTTTTGACGTACAAAGATATATGAATGCTAATTTCTGTTAACAATAAAAATGTATCATTTTCTTATAAATCATTATTTTAACACAAAAACGAAACATATTCATAAGGAAATGTTACAAAAACAAGGTGAAATATAAGTCATGAAAGCGAAAACATGCAGATAAAGGCGATTATAAGATAATTATGTAACGTAGCAAAACAAATCTGTATTTTTCGCTTGGACAATTATAGCATTATCATTAACAACTCTTAAACATTGCTGATGAAAGATAAAACTCTTGTATCATCCACGCTTTTTCAAAATTTAATCCGGAGAATCGCAGATAAGCCAAGTTTTTTCGCTGTCATACTATCTTTTTCAAAATAGACACAAACAATTTGATCAGACAACGTTAGAAAATCCTCCGAAGTCATTATTCACCATTACTAAAATTACAACGACAACCGTCATATAAAACACGTTGTCCTCATAAGCATGTAGAAAACGCTTATGAGGACAAAGAAAATTGTATAAATCTTTAAGACAACTTCTTAATTATTGAGGAAGTTCATCCATCTTCGCTGAAGAATAATTGTCAATATTCAAGTGATATTTCATCAAATCAGACAATTTATACTTAGGAGCTGGAGAGTCTGCCGGAATAGGCATGCCAGAAAATTGCTGGAAATAAAGCACACAGGCATCACGCCACCATTGTGCGTCTTTTGCCTGCCTGTTGAATCTGCGCAACTGCTCAGCATGGCGTGCGCCGTCAATATAAGGCTTTACAGACTCCCAGGTTTTGACAAACTCATTCGCTTGAACAACTCCCCTGTCATAGCTGTAGCACAGATTATCCCAAAGAGACAAGCCATTACGCATTGTATAATCCCAATCCACATGATGGAACCAAAGGAGAAGATTCTCTGGGCATGTGTACACATTATTATACATTGTCTTATAAGGTTCAGGATACTGACTTACATTATTTGATCCAGATTCCGTTCTATTAAAACCAATGCCATTCTTATCTGCCTTGTGATAATAGCGTGGAAGCCAGTCTTCACGCCATCCTTTAGGCTCACACCATGGTTCTGGGCCATAATGATGCCCACCAGCAAATATATGATGCAAGCCAAGAGGCATCATATAATCTACTACTGCCTCGCGGCTCTTGAGCAGAAGCTGAGTGACTGGCTGTACAAAACGAGGATCACTTGTATAATACTTCGACAAGAACTCTTCAGCAATGGTGCGTGATGAGAGTGAAGGATCAGATGCAAGACGTCCAAAAGCATACCAATTAGCCATTGCAAGGTCATTTGCTGTCCAATTTGGGGCGTCACCAATGTTTGCCACACCAGCGATGCCAACAATGCCTCCACGCGCATCATCGCTATAAGAAGCAGGAATATGAGCTACTGCGTCAAAGAATTCACGCCACATAGGAGCAAGATAGCATGTCTGTATGCTTCCTCCCGTATATTCTTGTGTTATTTGGAATTCCACCATCATCTTTGTCTTTTTCAAACCAAAGAAAAGAGGTGAAACAGGTTCACGAGGCTGAAAATCAATCGGACCATTCTTAATCTGTATTATGACATTGTCACTAAACTGTCCGTCGAAAGGCATAAACTCTTCATAAGCCTGGTTTGCTCGGTCACCGCCTTTAGCAGAATAGACAAAAGCTCTCCACATGACAATTCCATTATGAGGAGCAAGAGCTGCAGCAAGCATATTTGCACCATCTACATGAGTTCTTCCATAGTCCATAGGGCCAGGTTCGCCCTCTGAATTTGCCTTCACGAGGAATCCACCAAAATCAGGAATGAGCTTATAAATCTCATTTGCCTTGTTTACCCACCATTTCTGCACGTCAGAATCAAGCGGATCGGCAGTCGGAAGGTCACCTAACGCTTTTGGCGATGCGAAGTTAACAGACAAATATACACGAATGCCGTAAGGACGAAGGATATCAGCAATCTTAGCTGTCTTACGGAGCATATCAGAAGAAAGCATAGCAGGTTTAGCATTCACATTGTTAAGAACAGTACCATTTATGCCTATCTCATGATTTATTCGCCCATATTCATCATATCTTTCACGCAGATATTCTGGCATTTTTGCCTTGCCAGAAGGTATCTCCTCCCATTTCCATATAGAGCGACCAGCGTATCCACGCTCGACAGTACCATCTGGATTATCCCAATGGTTGAGAAGCCTAAGTGAAAACTCTTGTCCGAAAACAGGAAGAAGAATCAAGTTCAATAGTATAGTCAGTAAATATTTCATAATCAAAAAGAGAGGTTAGAGGTCAGGGGATAGAGCATGATTAGGCACCACTAACTCTACACACTAAACTCTAACCTCTAAAAAATATTTATAAGTAGCTGTGAATCAAAAGATATTATTTCTCAAGTCTCTCAACCCAAAGCTTATATGCTGCCTTATAAGCTTCACAATCTTCAACAGGCTTCTCTGTAGCAATATGCTTCAAAGTCTTGAAGGCATCATCGCTATCCTTATAGATGCCAGCACCAATACCTGCTCCATAAGCAGCACCTACTGAGCCATCTGTCTCGTAAAGCTCAATTGTTGCGCCTGTGACAGCAGCAAGAGTACGACGGAAGAGTGGAGAAAGGAAAAGGTTAGCATGACCTGCCTTGATTGTCTTAATTTCCATTCCCATCTTTGCCATGATATCCATTCCATAAGCGAAAGAGAATGCGATACCTTCCTGAGCAGCACGAAGCATGTGAGCCTTCTTGTGGATATTGAAGTTAATGCCATGAACAGAAGCACCTGGATTCTGATTCTGAAGCACACGCTCAGCACCATTTCCAAATGGGATAACAGAGAGACCCTCTGCTCCAACTGGCACGCTTTCAGCAAGATCATTCATCTCACCATAAGAGATTCCCTCTGGTGCAACAGTACGCTTCATCCATGCATTGAGAATACCTGTACCATTGATACAAAGAAGCACACCGAGACGAGTATCTGGCTGATTGTGGTTAACATGAGCAAATGTGTTCACGCGTGAGAGCTTATCGTAGTTCACCTCACCAAGCACACCATAAACAACACCTGAAGTACCACCTGTTGCTGCAATCTCACCTGGCTTCATAACATTGAGCGAGAGAGCGTTATTTGGCTGGTCTCCACCACGATATGAGATTGGTGTGCCAGCAGGAATGCCAAGTTCAGCTGCTACTGCTTCGCATACCTTTGACTGAACAGAGAATGTAGGTACAATCTCAGAAATGAGATTTTCAGAGAATCCATAATAGTTGAGGATGTCCTTACTTACCTCATTATTCTTGAAATCCCAGAACATACCCTCAGAAAGACCTGAGATAGTGGTCTTCTTATCACCGCCTGAAAGACGAAGGGCGATATAGTCGCCAGGGAGCATAATCTTGTCAATTTTTGCATAGATTTCTGGCTCATTCTCCTTCACCCATGCAAGCTTTGCTGCTGTGAAGTTTCCTGGTGAATTGAGCAGATGCTCAAGACACTTCTCACCTCCGATAGCATCGAACGCAGCATTGCCATAAGGCACTGCTCGACCGTCACACCAGATGATAGATGGACGAAGTGGTGCGCCTTCTTTGTCAACACACACAAGACCGTGCATCTGATATGAAATACCTATAGCAGCAACCTCAGCGAGCGAACCAGCCTTCTCTGCAACACGCTTTGTTGCCTGCTTAAGTTCATCCCACCACATTTCTGGCTCCTGTTCTGCCCAACCAGCCTGCTTTGAAGTGATTGGAGCCTCTGCATCTGGATACTGAGCAGATGCTACTGTCTGTCCTGTCTTTGCATCAACAACAGATGCCTTGACAGATGATGTACCTATGTCGTAACCAAGTAAATACATAAAGAAAGACCCTCTCCCTTGCCCCCTCCAGTTAATAGGGAGGGGGTGTTAGTATGATTTGACACCTTAACTGGGAGTTAGGATTTTGTTTTAAAAAGTTATTATTTTATTTATTTTTATTTGTAAGAAAAGACTTGCATTCCCACCCCATGGTAACTCCCTCCCTACTTAACAGGAGGGGGCTAGGGGGGAGGGTCTTATCCCTCTATTGTCTGAATTGTTCCATCCTCGTTATAGTGGAGTTCTGCAACCTTAAGCGAACGGAGGCTGTTTACTCCACCAGATGGTGCTGAATCGTGATGGAAGAGATACCACTTTCCCTTGAACTCAACGATTGAGTGGTGAGTTGTCCAACCAGCCTTCACAGGAGTGAGAATTACGCCCTTGTATGTGAATGGTCCGTAAGGATTGTCACCAATAGCATAGCAAATCATGTGAGTGTCGCCAGTAGAGTATGAGAAGTAGTATTTGCCCTTATACTTATGACACCAAGATGCCTCGAAGAAGCGATGTGGATCGTCTGCCTTGAGTGGCTTGCCATCTTCACCAAGGATGATTACTGGCTTTGGTGCTTCAGCAAAATGCATCATATCTGGCGCAAGGCGAGCTACACGAGATGGAAGAGCGTCAACCTCTGACTTCTTTGCAGGAACGATGCCCTCTGTATCTCCAGGAGGAGGACATGCAGGACCTACTTCATTGAAAGCAAGCTTGTTATCCTTATACCACTGAAGCTGACCGCCCCAGATACCACCAAGGTAGAAGTAGTATTCACCATCATCGTCCTTAAGTACGGCATAGTCGATAGAGTATGAACCGTGCATAGGGTCGTTCAATGGCTTGAAAGGACCTTCTGGGCTGTCAGCAACAGCAATACCTGTACGGAAAATCTCAGTCTTATCCTTCGCTGGGAAATACATATAGTACTTGCCATCCTTCTCCTGGACATCATTGTCCCAAAGCTGATGGCTTGCCCATGGAATATCCTCAAGTTTAAGGATGCAGCCATGATCTACCAACTCCTTCTCGCCACGGCATACAGCCTCAAGATCGTCTGTTGAGAATACATGGTAATCCTTCATTTCATACTCAGCACCACTGTCGTCATCACCTACACCTGCATCCCAGTCATGAGATGGGTAAATATAGAGTCGGTCGTTCCAAACGTGTACCGAAGGGTCAGCCATATAATCTGCTGGCCAAAGATAGAATTTACCTTCCATAATAGAAACCCCTCCGTCTCCTTTTGGGAGAGCCCTTTTTTGTGGAGGGTTACAAGGGCGGTATTGTTATATTCGATTATTTGTTATATTCACACAAGAAAGCTCATTTACTTTTTCTTTGCCTTCTTTGCCTTTTCTTGCTTAGATCTCTGAGGCTGAACAAGTTCAATGATTCTCTGCACCACAGGCTTCATCTGATTGTTGCGGTCAACAAGCGTTGCATAGTCATGGCGACCTCTTATTGGGAAGTCATTCTTCCAAGAATTGCCATCGTTCACACACCAGTAATTAAGACGAATTATGTCTTCCTTATGTGTGATGAGCATCTTGTAGAAGTCCACCCAGAACTGATCAATCTCTGCTTGCTTGTCGGCTGGCACGCCATCCTTATATGGGTCAACCTCGGGACGATAAGCAAAGCGGTCTGACACATTAGCACCAGAAAAACCGTATGGGTTTGGCAAGACAGAAAGGTCTAACTCCGAGAAGAAGGTCTTAACTCCGAGAGATGCTATTGCCTTGATGGAATAGTCATACTGACTGATGATTTCCTGAGCACCATCCTCAAGAATCATGTGTCCCTGCATGCCTATAGCATCTATCGGCAGCCCCTTATCGATGAGCGGACGGAAGAACTTACATACTCCATCAACCTTTGCAGGCTTATTCATAGAGAAGTCATTGTAATAAAGCTCTGCCGTTGGATCTGCCTCGCGAGCATACTGAAATGCCAATGGTATGAAATCCTCACCAAGAATCTGATAGAAGAGGCTGTTGCGGAATGAACCATCATCTTCAAATGCTTCATTTACAACATCCCACGAAGACACACGCCCTTTATAATGAGCCATGATTGTGGTGATATGCTCCTTCATGCGTTTCTTAAGAACTTCCTTGCTGACAAGCTTGCCATTTGCGTCATGATGGAACCAATATGGGCATTGAGAATGCCATATCAGCACATGACCATGAACTCGCATGCCTGCTGCAAGAGATTTCTCCACAAACTGATCAGCAAGAGTGAAGTCATACACTCCCTCCTGAGGGTGAATAACCTCGGCCTTCATGCAGTTTTCAGCAACTACAGCATTGAAATTCTTCTCCACAACAGCCCAGTCTGCTGTTTGGTCTGCACCAACAAATCCTGTTACATCATGCTCATTCTTAGCGTTTTGCTGAGCAGCCACCTCCCACTGATTAACACTCACTCCTGTGTACCAGTAGTCGCGATAGGCATCCTTGAGTGTCTGAGCGCTGACCGACAGAAGCGAAGCATTGACAAAGAGTGATGAGATGAGTATTTTGCGATAATTCATTATCTTTAGCGTAAATAATATATAATGTATGAAATCACCTCCCTCCCTATCAGAGGGCAAAGGAGAGTGGATTTTCTTTTATTTATTTATTTCTTGCTTCAATTTCGCGGTTCATCTCATCAAGTTTCTCATCTGTGAGAGGATACTTATATATAAGCAATCCGACAACAATAAGAAGAGCAGCAGGGATAATTGTTGTGAACCAAAGAAGTGCCTCCTTTGCTGTTTCTGAATAATCAGCAAGTTTTGGATAGTAAGCATTTACAGGTGCGCTGATAAATGAAGCTAAGAACACAGTGATGAAGATACATATCATAAGCTGCAAGCACTTATTTGCAGCGAACTCCTTGAACATCTCGCCGTATGTGACAGGCTTCTCTGGTGTGGTAGCAATACGCTCCTGACATCCCTTGAAGCAGAATAGCAAGAGAATAAAACCTGCAACAGCGAAGACAGATGTCACTGTGAACCAAGCATTTGGAGCTGTAGGAAGTGCTGACTCCTCGCTTGCAAAGTTAAAGCCTACCCAACCCATTACCAATGGAGTGATGAAACCTGCTACAGAGAAACCAGCCTTGAAAGCAACACCAGCAAGAGCATTGACAGTCGCTGCTGGACGGTTGCCTGTGCGATACTCAGCCTCAGTAATTACTTCTGGCACCAAAGCCCACATAAGAGAACCAACCAAAAGACCAACACCTGTCATTACCTTTGCGCCCTGAACTACAATATTGAGTTCAGCAACGTCAAAGAACTTACCGATGACATAAAGAATGGCAAAGCCAACAAAACCAATAGCAAGAAGCAAGTAATAAAGTCCCTTCTTACCAAACATCTTCTTCAAGATAGGAAGAGAAGGCAAGATGATGAAAGCAGGGATAGTACCTATTGCCATGAACGAAGCCTGTTCCCAGTTGATAGTCTCATGAAGAACCATTGCAAGTCCGATAGGGAAACCAGCTTGTACAATAATCTGACCGATGTTAGCGCAAACCATACGAGTTGATGTAAGCTTAAGCACCTCGTCGTTGTCACGAGTCATACTTGCCATGATAGAGCCATAAGGAATGTTCACTACTGAGTAAATCATACTCAACAAAGTGTAGCTCACTGTAGCATAGACAATCTTCATTGTCATATCCCATTCTGCTACAGAAGGAAGCATAAGCAAGCAAGCTGCAATAGTGAGCGGAATACCGCCATAAAGAAGATAAGAACGATATTTTCCGAATTTTGGATTGTGATTGTCTATATAACGTCCTACAACAGGACTCCAAATACAGTCAAGAGCTCGCACTCCGAGAATCAATCCACTCACAAAAGCAGGATCAATCTTCAACACCGTAGTAAGATAAAGCATGAGATAACATGCCACAGTTTGGAAAATCAGATTCTGAGCCAAGTCACCAGAACCATAACCGATGCGCTGCATCCAGTTCAATTTGTAGAAGCCATTAGCTTCTGAAGTAGTATCAACTGCCATTTTTGTAATATTAGGTTAAATTTTAGTTTATAATCAATAAAAGACGTAAAAATAGGGGCACAATCTCCCCATTAGGTTATATAGATTTGAGTGCAAATTTAAGTAAAAATCCTTTTAACTGAAATTTATTATGTAACAAACATTATCAAAAATGTTACTTAGCTATGAAAAAACAAGTGTTTTTATGATGGAAATCAGCGACAGGCAATGGTTTTTATAATACCTGGAGTATAGCCTTGCGCAGGATGCTGTATGTTGCAAGTGCAACACGCCTTGTGTAACATGTGTCACATACGGCATGTTACACGCGTAACATACGGCATGTTACACGCGTAACATACGGCGTGTTACGCGTGTAACACGCAGCTCACGAAAACTGTTACAAAGCAATATTGAAAAATGACAAACTAAGCTGTATTGGAATGACACAAAGTAACATTGCAATGAAGAACAAAAAAGGTGTGCTTGAAAGCACTTCCTGCTTTTCAAGCACACCTATATATAATAGCATAAGGTGCAATAGTTATGCCTCACAACTCTTATTTATTCTCCCACGCCACGCCAACTTCACGCTCAAAAGCTTCCTGGACTTTGTCGAGAAGAATGCTTCCAAAATAGTGTGAGAATGTCTCATGGAAAGTTTTTGTAGGCACAACAATGGTGACTGTATTCTTTTCCACTTGATAAAGATTGATTTCAGGCAGCCAACCATCGATGCCAGGAATATTTGCCAAAGCCTCCTTTATTGCAACAAACTTCTTATAGTCCTCATCTGTATATAATCGGACAAATTGTTCTGACTCCATCACAGAATGCTTCTCATCTTCATCATTCAATTTATCTTGATATGTGTGTTGCACAGTCGCTTCTTCCGGTTTTGACTCATGCTTCTTCTTATCTTCAATTCTTGTCTGAATGAAATCCGTGAATGTCTTGTTGCAGTAAGCTCTTTTATCTTTCACCTGCCCCTTCTTTGATTCAATCATCTCTTTGAGCTCATCCATCTTCTGAATGAAAGGATTATAATCTTGAGGTGTCAGCGATGTTATTATTCGCCTGATCTGTGTCATTGTCTGATCAAACTCCTCCTGCAATCTGCTTTCTATCTCTATTGTCTCGCGAGTAGCATTTTTGTCATCCTTGATACTCTTGCCAACATTAGAGAGGAAGAAGTCGAAGTGAAGCTGATCAGGGTGCTTCTGACGCTTTCCCGACTTGTTGATTGGCGTATATTCAAAATAGAAATCGCTGATGTCGTTATCAGACATTTCCTTGAGTCTTGCTACCGATGGACGCAGCACACGCTTTTCGAAATCGCAGAAATGAGGATATAGTATTATCTTCTCTTTTGTGACAGGGTCTATCTCATTGTCATTGAATCCAATGTCATGGCGGAACTTCCAATAGTCAACAGTAAAACCTTCCTGCATATACTTGAAATTTGATAGATACAGGTATATTCTCTTAGGGAATTTCTCTGATATCATAAGGGCAGTATTGTCGATGAAATCGTATATTCTTCCATCCTGTGGAAACAATACATTTACGACTTCCTTGCTCATGATAACAGTAAAGATTGGCGAACGATTCTTATATTTATACGTCATTCTGCCTGTCTGCGGATCTTTGATGATGTCCACATTCTCTGATCCAATCTCAAAGAAAGACTTGCGGATTAACATATCTTTTCCATCACCCTTTTTAGCAGGCACCCACACTTTGGCGTCAGCAATAGTGCAGACAGCTTTGAATGCCTGGTTGTAATGTGGTGTGTCAACTCCAAGCTCTTTGAGATGTATGTCAAAAGCCAGATCACCATCACGAAGATAGTTTTTCTGTACTCCTTCGTTGTCGAAAATGCTCAGCTGCACAGGCTTCTTCTGAAATTGCCCGTCACGCTGCCCTTTGATTGCCCCACGAAGTTTACGAAGCACAGCAATGACAACATTCTGCTGAAATGCTGTTGCTTCATATCCGTTAACCGCAAGGGCTAAAGGCTGGTATAGCAAATTATCTTTTGTGAGAATAATGTCTTCTCGTTTCTGCTTTTTTGTCTTACGAGGTGTTTGCTTTGGCTCACCCTCGTTATCATTCTTTGCCATATAGTATTTATGTATTTCTATTTTCTAACTAATTTGTCCGATGTGAATTTTCTGTATGCCGTCTGCCTCACAAGAATAAATGTAAATACTCTTAAGTAGGTAATCAAAATTATTTATATGTTCATCCTCGTAAGTGTGTTCCTAATATCTATACTCTTTTTTGAAACACCCTTGCGCTTAGCACCTTCTCGTTCGCCTTCATTCTTTGGCTCCGACAAGTCGAGCGCTGCGCCCCGAGTCTTCGAAATAGATATTTAATCCATTTCTTGTCTCGTCATATTACTACTTCATCCTCAGTCACTATGCCCACATAGCTCCTTCAGCTGAAGATAGTAATCTGCATCAAAATAGAGTATATCTATTATAAAACTAATTTTGATCACCTACTTACGAAAAGTAACTAATTCGTCCGACAAAAAGTAATATCATTCATCAGTAAATATCGCTTTTCTCTCCTTTTACACTAAAGTAACCAACTTGTCTTATGAAAATTTGTGACGTTTTCTTTTAATCATTGCTAATCTGCCACTCATAGGATACCAGAATAAGAATGTGTTAGAATAGTAACTAATCTGTCCGACAATCTTAATTAATATCTTAAATAGAAAACTTCTCGTTCACATAAAAAGTAACTAATTCGTCCGACAAAAAGTAACATCATCTTATTCAACACCTTCATATTTATTACTTTTCTGCGGCATAGAAGTAACTAATTTGTCTTACGAGATATTTAGCAACTCTTTCTGACATGCCATACATTATGTGCGGCTCGATAAATTGTATTTTGGTCTTTGCCAATATTAACAAGCCTGGTCATCCACAAGTTGGATATTTTATCCTGACCGAATTTATGTTTTCACTCGCATCTGTCTAACTTTTAGTTGGTCACGATACTCGCATCTCTCCCTCAGTCTTAAGAAACATCTGCTTAGCAATAACATAAAAGAGCCTTTAACTGATTTATAGATTATCCCCTAATCATAATAGAGTAACTAATCTGTCCGACAATACTTTTTACATATTAATTCCTGCGTATATTACATATTATATTTTATCACTCTCCTCATTATTCTTAACTGGTGTAAAGAAATGATGATATTCAACCACTGCACTCAAAAGTAACAAATCCGTCCGACAAAAAGTAACATCCTCTGCCCTTCTAATTATTGTATCATCTATATTGTAGTTCATGAAAGTAACTAATTTGTCTTACGAAATACTCAGAACTTGTATATTCACTCACATCTTGTATAGCCAATTTTTATGTAACCAATCTGTCAGATAAGCATTCCACATTTAATAAAGTCTCATATATGTAACAAATCCGTCCGACAAAAAGTAACAACTAACAAATCTGTCCGTTAATATTATTAAAGTAACAAATCCGTCTGATAAAGCTGTTTTTTAACAAATCTGTCCGTTTGTAGTAACTATTTTGTCGGATGTGGATAGATAATTTAACTAATCTGTCCGACAAATGTAACAAATCCGTCCGATAGTACTAACTAACTTGTCCGATATTTGTAACTAATCTGTCCGTTATAACTAACTATCTTGTCCGATGAGATGCTGTTTATTTAATGGATTATCAGCAAGTTACAAAAAACGATATATTTATATCCTTTTTATTCATTTAAAAACTATATAAATCGATTCGAAAGGATTTTTCTTTTTTAGAGCATCAATTACATGTTCCTATATCTTATTGATTATATTACTGTTATGAATAAATCATAGTTTGTAATATTTATCATTTATTCATCGGACAAATTAGTAAGATAAAATTAGTTTTTTACCTTATTTTTTTGTATTACTTTTTTCATCATCCAGAGTCTAATTTGCTTTTTATGCACATTAATTCTGTAAATGTGTGGTTTTATCTTCAGCTCTTTTTGAAATTGGCTTTATTTTCTTTATTTTATGTAACTAATTTGTCAGTTGAGTTATTGTTATTACGCTAACTAATTCGTCCGACAAAAAGTTATATATTAATAATGTGTTTAATATGATTGTTCTACTCTTAATTTGAGTTCTTCGTAATTTTTTGCGAGATATTCCTGGACAGCATCATATACTATGTCTTCTACCGTTGTTTTCTCTCCGAGCATACTCTTCCAGTTTTTCATCTCGTTAATTCTCACAGTTGTCATTCTGTCAAAATGTATGCACTTCTGATCAGGGCGTTCTTTTTTTCTATCAAAAACTTTTACCTCCTTTTTCTTAGGATGTTCGTTAATTGGTGCTAATGTCTCCATGAGTGAAGGAGTTGTAGCTTTTTGTGCTTCTATGCGCTCGTCGAATTCTTGCATTGATTTACCAAGATCAACCATTTTTCTTTTAACTGCCATATCTTAAATTTTTATATTTTACAATAATTATATTTCTCAACTTTTATATAAATATATGAGTTTTCCTTATATATATAATATGTGTTATTTTTTTGCTGTAGATTTTCTTTTTATTCCTGTAATCTCTCGAGCAAGCTGCATGTAGTCTTCTGCTCCTATTGCTTGAGGATTGTAGTCAAATATGGTAAGATGTTCAGCTGGAGTTTTTGAAAGATCAGTGTTTCTTCTAATTTTTGCATTGAAAACTTCACCTGGATATTTTTGATGCATTTGAACCGCTGCCATTTTATGAAGCGCAAGTCTTCCGTCGTAGCGTGTGAGAAGATATCCTTCAATTTCCAAATCCGGGTTTATATACTCTTTCACTTCTTTGAATTTGTCTGTTATCATTTTCATACCTTGAAGTGAATATACTTCGCAGTCAATAGGTACGAGTAATGAGTCACTTGCCGACATAGCATTGATGTTTAGAATTCCTCCGTTTGGTGGACAGTCTAAAAGTATGTAGTCATACAAGTCAGAATATGGTCTTATTATTCTTTTGAGTATTTCTTCTTTGCGAAGTCTGTTCACTAATTGTTCTCCTACATTTTCTAATTGTATGCTAGCTGGCACAAAATCGAATCCTTCTTTGTATTCATAAATTGGAAGTTCAGATTCTTCTTTAGCTGTGAGAGTATCATATATCGTCTCGCCATCTCCAACTTCAAAATTCAGTGTGTATGTTGTGTTACATTGAAAGTCGAGGTCAATTAGAAGAACCTTTTTCTTGAGGATGTTTAATGCAGCTCCAAGATTTATCGCTGTTGTTGTTTTACCAACTCCACCCTTAAAATTTAGTATTGCAATTGTCTTTGCCATTTTTATTGTTTTATAATTTTATATTTTTATTTATTTAATGTTATCAATTTTTCTATATTCTTTCTTTTCGATTATAGCAGAATCATACGTTCCTTTATTTATATGATTCTATCAATGCATTTATATATTTTTATATTTATCTCTTTTTATTTCTTTATATAAAGCATTGATGCTATAATGAAATATTTATAGAATCTATAAAATTATATTTATACATGTTGCTATATTTCTTATTTGCTATTATTGTATTTTTATAGTTTTATATGAATATTCGTATGTATAAATATATTTTCGACTGCAAAGATATTTTATTTTTTCTTATGAAAATAGTTTTACAAAGAAAATGTTTTATAAAATCATATTTAAAGTTGTTCATAGCAAACTTTATTTCCATTTTTATTACTTTCTATAAAACTATTTTTATAATTGTCATATAAAGTTTTTAGTTTTCTCGATGAAATCGCATACTGCTTGGACATACTAAAATATAAAACTATTTTAATATTTTAATCTTTTGTCTTCGTGGATTTTTCTCATCACTCTTTCTTCTTTATGATGCGTTATCTATTTGAATAATATTGATAACTATCTGGTATTCGATAGTAATAATATATTGTTTTAATATTTATAATTCTTTCATGTTTTCTATATTAATATCTATATATAAAACTATAAAATCATATATCCTATATCGTTTTTCCTTTTATTTAGGATAATCATAACAATATCAAAGGTATATAATATTTCATGTCTGTTTACATTTTATGTTTAAGTGAACGATATTTCCTTGTAAATGTTTGTCAGCATAATTGTTTATTCTTATATTTTCATTCTTTTTGTTATTTGTATGTTTATCGCATAGCTGCGCTAAGCCAAAATGGTTTTGACAATACAGATGTTTTTACCAGGAATTTGTTTTACTATTATTATATTACAATATAAAAATATAAAACTATCCAAAATCGCTTTTGTCTGTATTCATTTTCAATTACATAAGTGTGTTTTCTTTAATCATATATTATTCATTTTTCATTTACAAGTGGATTTTTAATTCAGAAAGATAGTTTTGGTACGCTACGTTACAAAGCAAACTGTTTGTTTTGATTCAATAGTTATAGTCATGTTTAAGCATAGGTATTTATGATTTAGTGGAAATTTTAAATCTCTTAATTTCTTTCATGATGGACAATGGACAATTGCTATTTTATCATTTGTTTACTATCATTATATTTTTATATTGTCATATATTTATATTTATTTATTTTTTTTAATTACGTTGAATCAGTACCCACTCTTTAATGACACAAAAGTTTTGTGTTCTTCTATGTTTACATTTCCCAATAAAACTATATTTATATTTCTATATTGATCAATTAATTTTTTTGGCTCAATTTTTATTTTTAAGTTATGTCAAACAAATCGACCTATGATAATTGTTTTATATTTTTCCATTAATAATAGAATGAAATAATCTTATTTTTATTTGGTAATATAAAGCATTGTTGCTATTTTTGTATAAAACTATAAAAATATAGATGTATAAACATGATAAGAAAAGACAAAGATCCAATGGGTGCAGCCATATCAGACTTCTACAAAAATGGAGTTGCTGGCAGACTTCGTGTATTCTCTCCACAGTTTGAGGAAGATGAAATACCTGTCGAAACATTATTTCGCGAATATGATGAGATGCCGAAGATAGAGCAATATGCATTGCAGAATGCTAAGGGGAAAATTCTTGACGTAGGAGCAGGAGCAGGCTGTCATGCATTAGTTTTGCAAGATATGCAAAAATCGGTTGATGCTATAGACGTTTCACCATTGTCAGTTGAAACTATGCAGAAGCGTGGTGTTGATAAAGCTATGTTGATTGACTTTTATGACTTGTGTAGTGATGTACAAGGACAACCTACAGAAATATATAAATACGATACAATACTTTTCTTGATGAATGGTTCAGGCATAATTGGCAAAGTTGAAAATATCTCATCATTCTTCAAGAAGGTTGACTTGCTTCTTGCTGATGGAGGTTGTGTATATATGGATTCATCTGATATAAGATACATATTTGAGGATGAAGATGGGTCATTTGAGATAAATCTCAATGGTGCTTATTATGGTGAGTTGGAGTATCAGATGCAATACAAGCGTATTAAGGGCGAGCCTTTTTCTTGGTTGTATTTAGATTTTGCCACTCTTCAGCATTATTCTGAAGAGAACGGCTTCAAGGCTGAGCTTGTGCTTGAAGGTGAACATTACGATTATTTGGCTTGTATCAGTCGTGCATGATTACTGCAGTTTTGTTATACATAAATCCAAGTATAAACCTATAAATTATTTGAATTACCAAAATAAAAGCATCAATTATCACATTCGACAATTGATGCTTATATTTGTTATTGTATGATAAACTTTTCTGATGCTTATCTAACTATGATTTTCTTAATATCGCCGGTAGAATACTTTATGATGTTTGTACCTTTCTGTAGAGATTGTATGTGTTGTCCCTGTACGTTATAGATTTTGTATACAACACTGTTTGTTGAAGTAAGAGACGTGATAGCATTTGGTTCATCTTCATCTCCAGGATTTACTGGTGGTTCTGGCTCATCTATGCCGCCATTTATCTTCAGAGTTATTGTGCCATCTTCATGTTCCTTGATATCAGTAATTCTATCATAGAACGTGCCATTAAAAACGCTATAATCTGACATTTCTGTTACTTCTTCTCCACCAGGGTATAGGTCTCCTCTTAATGAACGAAAGTATGAGTAAGTGTAACCGGCGATACTTGATGAAACTAATGCTTTGTCAGCAGGCACGAGTGTAAATCGCTGATGTTCGCTATCTGCATTTACGTTATTAGAGATCCATTTTGATTCAAAATAGTCCACATGAGTTATCATGAGACCATGGCATGGTCCATAATCTCTGAAGACGGCTGCAGATTGGCATCCTAAGTAAGTATCGAAATTAAGATTTTGTCTGTTCTCAAGTATGAAATATTCTGTGCCATCTCCTTTTGAAGGATTTTTTATCACATAGCCTATACCACCTGTTTCTATTGGCAGCAGTTTCAAGTTGAGTTTTTCATCATTTGGTAATACTTCAAGTTTTCTCCATCCCATGAAATCTCTTTCGTAGGCAGAATAGCAACATGGCTGGTTGCCTTGGATTTGATAATCTCCTGCGTCCATTAGATCGAGATAGTCCATACCATAACTTTTGCCTTTCACATCGTATAGGTCAGGCAGTCCGAGTCCGTGGCTCAGCTCGTGGCACATTGTGCCTATTCCGTCTTGTTTGTTGTTTATCAGTTCATTACAGCACCCATAAGCAGCAAACCATATTTTTTTGTCATCAACATTTATTGCCATTCCTGATGCGTTTTCCTTTGGCCATATAAGATTACTATTATTTTCTACTGTGTTGTTTTGTCCGCGACCTGCGTAGATGAAAAAGATGAAATCGACCTTGCCATCGTAATTGTTGTCGAACTGTGTCCAGTCTATATTGTTATTTTCTATAGCCAGTTTGCATGCTTCTGAGTAGAACTTATCTATGTTGACATCTTTGCTGTTATTACTATCTTTGCCGTAATATTCGTAGTTTTCGGAAAGTGTAACAGGGCCAATCACTGTAAATTCTGGTTGAAAAATAGAGTCAGACTGCTCGATGAAATAGTCTGATATTGACCCCCATATTCCGTTTTGTACTTGATACCTCTTTCCTAATATTCCTGAACCATTACAAAACTTATGGTAATTCTCTTTCACCTTCTCTTCTGTGTCTTCAACAGTGAATTTTTTGTTGTTGAATTGAACCAAAACAACGGGGATTTTTGGACTACCTGTACATGGAATAGGCGCGGTACTCCTTAAGCCTACTTTATGGAATTTAGATATTACCGGCTTTGTGTAATCCGTTGTGTTTTCTATCCTTAGTCTTTCCATACTCTCTTCCTGTGCAGAAGCAAGAATTGGAGTTAAGGTGGCTAATGCAAAAGCAAAAAACTTATTCATGTATGATCTTTTTATTTTAAATATTTACGAAATTATTGTGACAAAGGTAGTTAAAAAGAAGTTGAACAACAAAAATATGATTGTTAATATCATTCAAAATGCACCTTTTTATATATATGTGTCAATAAAATGGATGAAATTATGGGTGTTATGATGAAAAATATCTCAATTATCCTTAAATTTGCGATTGTTTAGAAATAATACTAACTAATATAATACCATATCATAAGATGAAAAAAAACTATTTGTTTCTAATGTTTGCAGGACTTGCTCTTGCAAATTGCGGTGACAAAGGTGTGTATAAGACCACCGAGAATGGAGTTATTGTTCAAGTAAGACAGGCAGACAGCATTTCGTCTGTTCCGAAACTTGTGCGTTTGCAGGTTATGGGTGAGAAAATTTTCCGTGTGTCTGCAACTGCTGAAGATAAATTCAGTGACCCACAAAGTCTTATTATTGTTGACCAGAAAATGGAGACACCTTATGAGGTGAGCAATCTTGGAGATACTGTCACAATTTCTACTAAATCTATCAAGGCAAATGTTCTTGCTTCTACTGGCGAAGTATGGTTCACCGACTCGGTGGGTAACCTTATCATTCACGAACAAAATGGTGGCGGCAAAGAGTTCAAGCCATACCAATGTGTGCAGACACATGCAGATGGCAAAGAAGAAAACTATCAGGGATGGACCATTCGTCAAGTGTTTGAAAGCCCCGATGACGAAGCATTCTACGGGTTGGGACAGCATCAGGCTGATGAATGGAATTATAAGGGAAAGAACGAGGAGCTTTTCCAGTATAACACTAAGGTAAGCATACCATTTATTGTTTCATCTAACAATTACGGTATACTTCTCGATAGTTATTCGCTCTGCCGTTTTGGCAATCCTAACGACTACAGCCAGCTACATGAAGTGTTCAAGCTTGAAGATAAAGATGGCAAAGGGGGTGCTCTCACTGGCACATATTCTGCTCCAGGGCAGGAAACCCTCGTACGTCGTGAAGACAGTTTGTATTTCGAAAACCTCAAGTCAGCTAAAAACCTTCCAAAGGGTTTCCGACTCGACAATGCAACAGTTGTGTATGAAGGTACAATCGAGCCTCTTGAGACTGGCGAATATAAATTCAGCCATTACTATTCTGGCTATCAGCGCATTTTCATTGATGGCAAAGATGTTTACACAGAGGATGTGGCAGGCACAGGCAGTACAGAGCAGACAATCTGGCGCACAGCGTGGAATCCTAATGCTCGTAAGTTTGCCGTAAACCTTGAAAAAGGCAAGAAATACACATTCCGACTTGAGTGGACACCTGATGGTGGTGAGGCATATTGTGGACTTCGTGCTTACGCTCCTGTAGATCAAGCGGAGCAGAACAAGCTCTCATTCTGGAGCGAGATGACAAAGCAGCTCGACTACTATTTCATTGATGGTGATAACGCGGATGAGGTTATTTCTGGTTATCGCACACTCACAGGAAAGGCTCAGATTATGCCGGATTGGCTTCTTGGTTATTGGCAGAGTCGTGAACGCTATAAGACTCAGAGTGAGATTCTTGATGCTCTTGATGGATTCCGCCAGCGTAATCTTCCTATTGACAATATCGTCATGGACTGGAACTATTGGACACCAGACTCATGGGGAGCATTTGAGTTTGACCCTTCTCGTTTCTCAGACCCGGCAGGTATGATAGACACTATACATCAGAATCATGCCAAGATTATGATTTCATGTTGGCCTAAGTATTATCTCACTGTCGATAATTACAAAGAGCTTCAAGACAAAGGCTATATCTATCAGCAATCTGTCAAGGACAGCCTTTACGACTGGCTTGGATATAAGTATGCATTCTATGATGCTTATGATGAGGATGCTCGTAAGTTTTTCTGGCGACAGCTTTACGAAAAGCTTGGCACTATAGGTATGGATGCGTGGTGGATGGATGCCTCTGAGCCTAATGTCCGCGACTGTACTGATCTTGAGTATCGCAAATTACTCTGCGGACCTACTAAATACGGTTCTTCAGATGAATATTTCAATGCTTATTCTATTGTCAATGCAGAAGCTATCTATGACGGACAGCGTGGCTATGAGACAGCCGTAGAAAAAAGCAAGATTGACCCTCTCGATTCTAAGAAGCTTATGGCTGAAGCAAAGTGGAATCAACGTGGTTTTGGCAATGACTTCTCACCTAATAATAAGCGTGTATTCCTTTTGACTCGAAACGGATTCGCAGCTGAACAGCGTTATTCTACAGCAACATGGTCAGGTGATATAGGCACTCGTTGGGAGGATCTGAAAGCTCAGATAACTGCTGGTTTGAACTTCTCTATCTCTGGTGTGCCATTCTGGAGTCAGGATATTGGTGGTTTCTCTGTTGAGAAGAGATATGCTGCTGCCCAGAGTCTCTATGATGAGAAAGGCATTGAAAACAATGACCTTAAAGACTGGCGTGAACTCAACGCTCGTTGGCATCAGCTTGGCATGTTCGCTCCTATTTATCGTTCTCATGGTCAATTCCCATTCCGTGAGCCATGGAATATAGCTCCAGAAGGTCATCCTGCATACGATGTAATAAAGTCATGTCTTCAGCTTCGCTATAGACTTATGCCTTACATCTACTCTCTTGCTGCTGACGTGCATTTCAATGACTATACCATAATGCGTCCTCTTGTTATGGATTTCGGAAAAGACAAGGCTGTACATAATATTGGCTATCAGTTTATGTTTGGACCTGCTATCATGGTAAACCCTGTCTATCAGTATGGTGCTCGTCAGCGTGAGGTGTACTTCCCTAAGGATAATCTTTGGTATGACTTCTATACAGGAGAAATTGTCAGCAATGGAGGTGAGACAAAGACTATGCCTGCTCCATACAGCCACATCCCTCTCTGTGTCCGAGCAGGAAGCATAATCCCATTCGGCCCAGCAATCGAATACACTCAGCAGAAGAAAGCTGATAATATCCGCCTTTATGTATATCAAGGTGCAGACGGAGAGTTCACTCTATATGAAGATGAAGGTGTAAACTATGGATATGAGGCAGGACGCTATTCCAAGATAAAGTTTACTTATAACGATGCAAAGAAGACTCTTACTATTGCTGACCGTCAAGGTGAATATCCTGGAATGCTTAAAAACCGCACATTCACAATAGTAGCAGTTTCTAAAGACAAGGTTCAAGGCTACAACCCTGAGGCAGAGGGCAAAGTTGTGAAATACGATGGAAAGTCTGCCACAGTGCAGCTGTAAAGCAAATAATGCTATGTTGCTATAAATTTATTTTTATATTTTTATAGCGACATAGCTTTTTTAGGAGGACCACCGGACCCGATGCGTTTTGAAAAAATAGTCCGTTATCTCTTGCCAACGTACTCCCCCACTACTTGTAACTTATGTTAACTCACATCTAACACATACATTATTATATCATGTTGATGAAGCATTTAATTGCAATATTGGCATTGGCATTTTCTTTTGTTGCCAATGCGCAAGACATCAGTAGAGAATTGTTCACCTCCGACTGGCGATTCATCCTTGGCGATAATCCTTCGTACAGCGACGTGTCGTATGACGACTCATCATGGCGCATATTAACCCTCCCCCACGACTGGGCTATAGAAGGCGATTTCAGCATCAATAACCCAAGTGGTACGGGTGGTGGTGCTTTGCCTGGTGGTGTGGGTTGGTATCGCAAAACTTTCGAGTTGCCAAAGTCCGACAAGGGAAAGCAGTTGCGTATTGACTTTGATGGTGTTTATATGAATGCTACAGTATTCATCAATGGGCACAATCTCGGTACACGTCCTTACGGATACATAAGTTTTGGCTACGACATCACGCCATACGTCAACCGTGAAGGTAAGAATGTCATAGCTGTGCGCGTTGATAATCGCGAACAGCCAAACAGCCGCTGGTATTCGGGTTGTGGCATCTACCGCAATGTGTACCTAACAGCTCAGCCTAAGGTGCATGTGGCTCATAATGGCACTTATGTGATAGGAAAATATAGGAACCTCGACCGTGCCATGTTCACAATCCATACCGAATACCAGAACGATGGTTCAAACACCAAATTCTGCGTGGCGCATGAACTTATCGATCCCTACGGGCGTATCATTGCCACTTCGCCAAAGCGTGAGTATAAGATTAAGGCAGGGCAGACAATGACTGACAGCGCAGATCTTGTTGTGCTTGCTCCTCAATATTGGTGTCCAGACCACCCCGCTCTCTACACCATCTCAACCAAAATTTATGGCATACAGACAGGGGGCATCATTCAGCGCTATAACACACGTACAGGATTGCGAAAGGCTGAATTCAAGTCCGACGGATTCTATCTTAATGACCAGAAGATGCAGATACAGGGTGTGTGCAATCATCACGACTTAGGCTGTCTTGGTGCTGTTGTCAACAAAGCCGCTATTCGACGTCAGCTCACAAAGCTCAAGGAAATAGGTATCAATGGAATACGATGTTCGCATAACCCTCCTTCACCTGAACTCCTCTCGCTATGCGACGAGATGGGCTTCATCGTCATGGATGAGAGCTTTGACATGTGGCGCAAACGCAAGACAGCCCACGACTATGCGCGCTATTTTAACGAATGGCATGAGCGCGATCTCTCCGACTTCATCCGCCGTGACCGCAATCACCCTTCTATCGTTATGTGGAGCATTGGTAATGAAGTGCTTGAGCAGTGGAGTCAGGCTGATGCCGACACCCTATCGTTGGAGCAGGCTAACCTCATCCTAAACTTCGGTCACTCAAAGGAGATGCTTGCCAAGGATGGAGAGTCGATGAGCGTCAACTCTCTTCTCTGCAAGAAACTTGCAGACTTCGTTCGCGCCATAGACCGCACTCGTCCTATCACAGCAGGATGCAATGAACCTGCTGTCAACAACCATCTCTTCAAGTCTGGTTCGCTCGACATCATTGGCTATAACTACCACAACCATAACATCCCTGATGTGCCTGCCAACTTCCCAGGCAAGCCGTTTATCATCACCGAGAGCAACTCTGCCCTCATGACTCGCGGCTACTATCGCATGCCTTCCGATAGCATGTATCTGTGGCCAGAGAGATGGGACAAGCCTTTTGCCGACCCTTCTTTCTCATGCTCAAGCTATGAGAATTGCCATGCACCATGGGGCAATACTCACGAGGAGACGCTCATCCTTATGAAGAAATATCCTTGGATTTCAGGACAGTATGTATGGACAGGCTTCGACTATATTGGTGAGCCAACACCTTATGGATGGCCTGCTCGCTCATCCTATTTCGGTATTTTCGACCTTGCCGGTTTCCCTAAGGATGTGGCTTATCTTTACAAAGCCGAACTCACTAAGGAAACTACCATCCATCTCTTTCCGCACTGGAACTGGGGCGATGAGGCATACGCTGGCGAAGGCATTCAACCGAGTCTTCTGGGTGAGGATGGTATGGTTGACATGTGGGCGTACTACAACAACGCTGACGAAGTCGAGCTTTTTGTCAATGGCGAAAGCCAGGGTCGCCGTCGCAAGACAGCTGACCAGCTTCATGTCATGTGGAGAGTGAAGTATGCGCCTGGCGAGGTGAAGATTGTTGCTTACAAGAATGGTGGCGATGTGGCTCAGAAAGTAATAAAGACAGCCGGCAAGCCTTCACGCATACGTCTGTCAGCGGATAGAGAGACAATCAACGCAGATGGCAGAGACCTTTCATTTGTCACTGTAGAGATTGTTGACAAGCAGGGCAACCTCTGTCCTAATGCCAGCGACCTCATTCATTTTGAGGTTGATGGCAGCACCTTCGTGGCAGGTGTTGATAATGGCTCGCCAATCTCTCTTGAGCGTTTCAAAGACACCAAGAGGAAAGCCTACTACGGCAAATGTCTCGTCGTTCTTCAGAATAATGGTGACAAGGGCGTTTCTAAGCTCACAGCCAAAGGTGATGGATTGGAGACTTCTGTCATCAACATCACAAGCGAATAGATTATCATAGACTGGCGAGACTAAAAATGACCAAAAGACAAAACTACAAAAACAACATAAAAATGAAAAGACTATTTCTCGCAGCCCTTTCCGCTGCGTCCATATTGTTTGCTAAAGCGCAGACAACACCTGTATATCAGGATGAGACCAAACCACTTGAGGAGCGTGTACAAGACGCACTTAGTCGCATGACCCTCGAAGAGAAGTGTCGAATGACATACGCCCAAAGTAAGTTTACATCACCAGGATGTCCACGCTTAGGCATTCCTGAACTTTATATGAGCGATGGCCCTCATGGTGTGCGTATGGAGATTAACTGGAATGATTGGGGACACTCCCATTGGACCAACGACTATTGTACAGCATTCCCTGCCCTCACCTGTCTTGCTGCTACTTGGGATCCAGAACTTGCTACCCTCTACGGCAAGAGTGTAGGTGAGGAGGCACGCTATCGCAAGAAAAACATTCTTCTCGGTCCTGGTGTCAATATCTACCGCACACCTCTCAATGGACGTAACTTCGAGTATATGGGTGAAGACCCTTATCTTGCCGGAGCTATGGCTGCGCCTTACATCCAGGGGCTCCAGAGCAACGGCGTGGCATGCTGTCTCAAGCATTTTGTGCTTAACGATCAGGAGGAATTTCGTGGACATGTAGATGTTAAAGTGTCTGACCGCGCCTTCCATGAAATCTACCTCGCGCCTTTCAAGGCTGCCATACAGCAGGGAGGTGCATGGAGTATCATGGGCAGCTACAACTGCTATCGAGGAGTGCATGTATCACACAACCCATATCTTCTTAACGACATCTTGAAGGATGAACTTGGTTTTAAGGGTGCGGTCATCACGGACTGGGGGGCAGCCCACGACACTAAGCAATCTGTTTTCTATGGGCTTGACATAGAGATGGGGTCGTACACTAACGGACTCACAACAGAGGCAGCTGGTTTTGGCTACGATGACTACTATCTTGGCAAGCGCTATCTTGAGATGGCAAAGAAAGGAGAGGTAAGCATGGACATTGTAAATGACAAGGCAGCACGCATCCTGCGTCTTATCTTCCTCACCTCCGATCGCCGCAGCCCATACGGCAGCCTTAATTCTCCTGAGCATATAGCCGCCAACCGCAAGATAGCGCAGGAGGGTATTGTGCTTCTCAAAAACGACAAGACAAAGACAGGTGTAAAACTTCTCCCTATAGAAGCTTCCAACTACAAGACAGTGCTTGTGGTGGGCGACAACGCCACAAAGTCTCTTTGCGCAGGCGGTGGCTCTTCCGAACTTAAGCCAAAGGATGAAGTGAGCCCTCTCCGCGCCATCAAGGAGCGTTATGGAAGTCAGTGGACCATCCTCTATTCACAGGGCTATGAGTCAGGCGCAAGCCGTTATGATGGTGCAGATGTCATACCTCAGACTCTTCAGGATTCTCTCCGTGCTGACGCTCTCGACAAGGCAAAAAAGGCCGACCTTATAATATATATTGGCGGTCTCAACAAAAACCACTTTGAGGATTGCGAAGGTGGTGACCGCCGTTTTTATAATATGTCATACGGACAGGACGCACTCATCAGCGACCTCCTTGCTATACAGCCAAACATGATCACAGTCATCACAAGCGGTAATAGTGTCGCTATGCCATGGGTAAGCAAGACTTGTGCTCTTGTACAGAACTGGTACGGAGGCAGCGAGGCGGGACATGCCCTTGTCGATGTACTCAGTGGTGATGTTAATCCAAGTGGAAAGACCGTATTCTCCTATGCTGCACGTCTCGAAGACTACCCTGCTCATCAGTACGGACTTATATCCTATCCTGGCGTAGAGCCTAAGAATGTGCCTGATGCTTTCAAGTCACTTGTCACAGGCTTTGATCGTGTGCCTTCTGGACTCATTGATGAGGCTTCTGTCAGCAACAGCAACCCACGCTCTGCCGATATTATAGCTAAGTCTGCCCTCCTCAAGAAGTCTGTCCCTGCTGGCTTCACAACAGCAGACATCAACACAGACTTCAATGGTCGCAAGCATATGGGTAAAGGCAATGAAGTGCAGTTCTATGCAGAGGATATTTTCGTGGGCTATCGCTATTTCGACACAAAGAAGCAGCCTGTAGTATTCCCATTTGGCTACGGACTTAGTTACACCACCTTTGCCTACAGCAACCCTACCATTTCTTCAAAGACCATTGCAGAGGGAGAAACGCTCACTGTCACTATTGACGTGAAAAATACTGGCGACCGCGATGGTAAGGAGGTTGTGCAGCTTTACATCGGTGACGACAAGGCATCTGTTGCCCGTCCTGCCAAAGAACTCAAATCCTTCAAGAAGGTCGCTCTCAAGGCTGGCGAGACAAAGACAGTCACATTCACTATCTCTGCTGACGACCTCAAATTCTACGACGAGAACACCCATAAGTGGATTGCCGAGCCAGGTACCTTCAAGGCATACATCGGGGCAAGCGTGGCAGACATAAAGGCAAGTATGGCGTTTAAGTTGTAAAGACACTCCTGCTTTGGCATTAATTTAAACTTTTTCCGTACCTTTGCACCGCCATTTGTCATCAAGGCAGGATGGCTCATAACAAAACTACTTGTTTAAGCAAAACAAAATGTACGATATAACAACAGTTCGTGAGGATTTCCCAATCCTCTCCCGGCAGATATACAACCGTCCGCTTGTCTATCTTGACAACGGCGCAACGACACAAAAACCGAGATGCGTTGTCGAGGCTATGGTGGACGAATACTACAATGTCAATGCCAATGTGCATCGAGGAGTGCATTTTCTCTCACAGCAGGCCACCGACCTTCACGAGGCGAGCCGAGAGACAGTGCGTGCCTTCATCAACGCTCGCTCTGTCAATGAGGTGCTTTTCACACGTGGCACAACTGAAAGCATCAACCTCCTTGCCTTCTCCTTTGGTGAGGCGTTTGTGCATGAGGGCGATGAGATAGTAGTATCCACTATGGAGCATCACAGCGACATCGTGCCCTGGCAGATGCTGTGCCAGCGCAAAGGGGCGAAGTTGCGTGTCATCCCAATGAGTGATGATGGTGTGCTCGACCTTGAGGCGTACTCATCGCTTCTCAATGAGCGCACACGCATTGTTTGCTGCGCCCATGTCAGCAATGTGCTTGGCACCGTCAATCCAGTTGGCGAGGTCATAGCCCGTGCTCATACAATGAACATCCCCGTGCTTATCGATGGCGCACAGTCAACGCCCCACTTCGCTGTTGACATGCAAGCACTTGACTGCGATTTCTTTGCCTTCTCAGGACATAAAATCTACGGACCAACAGGAGTTGGAGTACTCTATGGTAAAGAGGATTGGCTTGACAGACTCCCACCATACCAGGGTGGAGGTGAGATGATAAAGAACGTGTCGTTCGAAAACACCACTTACAACACTCTCCCATATAAGTTTGAGGCAGGCACACCTGACTATGTTGCCACCCACGCCTTAGCCAAGGCTCTCGACTATGTCACAGCTCTTGGCATGGACAACATCTTCCGTCATGAGCAGGAGCTCACACGCTATGCCATGACGCAGATGAGTCGCATCGACGGTATGCGCATCTTTGGTCCATCCGATAACCATGATGCTGTAATATCCTTCCTTGTAGGCGACATCCATCACCTCGATATGGGCACACTCCTTGATCGTCTTGGCATAGCAGTGCGCACAGGTCACCATTGCGCAGAACCTCTCATGCGCCGTCTCGGCATAGAAGGCACCGTGAGAGCATCCTTTGGACTCTACAACACCTTGGAAGAGGTAGATGCGCTTGTTGAAGGTATAGAGAGAGTGGTAAAGATGTTTTGAGGGGATTGCTTGCATGGGTTGCCATGCTCAGCACTGACGAAGTACTTCCTCCAAACCGCCTTAGTGGTTGTATAGGACATTTGGCAGATGGCGAGGCATAGCAATCAAAGGCATCGGCTTGTTACTCCCGCTAACTCCTTTAATACATAATTATGAGAAAAGAAAGTTTGTACAGATTATTTAGTGTTGTCCTTCTCTCCTTTTGTGGGGGAGCAGCTATGGCTGATGGTGAGAGCAACGCCGACACCATAAAGGAAGTAAACACCGACATTGTGGTAGAAGAATACATCGATGAGAGTGAGATGGGTGATGACTACCTTGGTCATAGTATGTCCCTGTGGAGTGAAAACCGTGAAGAGATGGAGAAGCTCGCACCTAAAGATGACCTTGGCAATGACCAGGAAATCACCCAATGTGCCTATGTCGATATTGATGGTGATGCCACATACGAATGTCTTGCACTCACAAAATCTTACAAGATGCTCGTATTCGACTGCGGCAATGGCGATGGCATAGCAGACCTCCCCTTCCGTCTTTGCACATGCTTCGACAAGAGCGGTGTCAGCATCTATCCCTCCACTCATGCTGTGCGTACTTATGAGGGCGTATCTATAGGCTATGAGCGTGATAACATCTACATCTACTCAAAGAGCAAGGTTGCAACCGTCTATACTTACACCGCCGACCCTCTGGGAGGAGGTAATGTGAAGTTCACCTACACAAAGACAGACAAGGCAACAGGTAAGGTGACAACCATCAGCGAGTCAGCATTCGAATCCGCAAGAGAAAAATACTGTGGAGGCGACAGCGAAAACCTTGATAAACTCAGCTGGTGGGATTATTAATCACAGAACAAAAAGAGACACTTAATAAAAATATAATACCTTCCCACACCCCGCATGACATCCTTTTTCCCCATTATGTGGAGTTAGAGATGACTCAAGGGGTCTAAAAAGGTACCTTATTCTTATGGAAGAACTAATATTATTACGTATCACAGGTGAAGACCGTCCAGGTCTTACTGCAAGCATAATGACGATTCTTGCCCGCTACGACGCACACATTCAGGACATCGGTCAGGCAGACATACACTCCACCCTCTCCCTTGGTATCCTCATCCGTGTTGAGGAGCGCCACTCAGGACAGGTTATGAAAGAGCTGCTATTCAAAGCCAGCGAACTCAATGTCAACATCAAGTTCTACCCTATCACCATCGACGAATATGAGGCGTGGGTGAGCAGACAGGGCAAAAACCGTTTTATGCTTACCGTCCTAGGTCGTCGCCTTGAAGCACGTCAGATAGAGGCGGTCAGCAAACTTATTGCCGACCAAGGACTTAATATTGATGGTATCAAGCGACTAACAGGACGTGCGTCCATCCTCCATCCACTCGAGAAAACTCGTGCCTGCATACAATTCTCTGTGCGAGGCAATCCTCGTGACCGTGAGGACCTCCATCGCCAGCTCCTCGCCATGTCTAAGGAACTTGAGATTGACTGCTCCTTCCAGTACGACAATATGTATCGACGTATGCGACGACTCATCTGCTTTGATATGGATTCCACCCTCATTCAGGCTGAAGTCATCGATGAGCTTGCTCGCAAGCATGGTGTTTACGATCAGGTGGCAGCCATAACAGCCTCTGCTATGCGTGGAGAGATTGACTTCAAGGAGTCATTCACACAGCGTTGTAAGCTTCTCAAGGGGCTTGATGTCAGCGTCATGCGTGAGATTGCCGAAAACCTGCCATTCACTGAGGGGGTTGACCGCCTCATGTATGTCCTTAAGAAATACGGCTATAAGATTGCTATTCTTTCAGGTGGCTTCACATTCTTCGGCGAATATATTCAGAAACGCTACGGCATTGACTATGTCTATGCTAACGAACTCGAGATTGACGACAACGGCAAGCTCACAGGCAACTATGTGGGCGAGATTGTTGACGGTCGCCGCAAGGCAGAGCTTCTCAGACTCATAGCTCAGGTCGAGAAAGTGGACCTCCAGCAGACCATCGCTGTAGGTGATGGTGCCAACGACCTTCCGATGCTTTCAGAGGCAGGTCTCGGCATAGCCTTTCATGCTAAGCCACGTGTTGTTGCTAACGCCCAGCAAAGCATCAATACCATTGGCCTCGATGGCGTCCTCTACTTCCTCGGATTCAAAGACAGCTATCTTGATGCAAATGCACAATAAAAAATCCCCTCTGTTCGCAAAAGGGCAGAGGGGGTTAAGTATTATCTCCCTCTCCCTCCCTATCATAATTGCTCAGCTCGGCTCTATTCTGCAAGGATGGGCGGACACCATAATGGTTGGGCAGTATGGCACCGACGAACTCTCAGCGGCAGGGTTTGTCAACAACCTCTACAATCTCATCCTCTACTTCCTTCTTGGCGTATCTTATGCCACAACACCAGTGGTTGGCTCACATTTCAGTCGTGGTGAATTCTCTGCCGTGCGACAGGCAAAGCACGACAGCATTATCGTCAACCTACTTACAAGCCTTGCTGTCGCTGCTCTCCTCACCGTTCTCTACTTTAATATAGAGGCTCTTGGACAGCCCACACCGCTCCTTCCGCTTATCAAACCTTATTTCCTCGTCCTCCTTGTCTCTATGCCCATTATTGCTGTTTTCAACTCCCTCAAACAGACATTCGATGCCATGGGAGACACAAAGACTTCAATGTGGGTGATGCTCAGCGGCAACATCTTTAACATCCTTCTCAATTTCCTCCTCATTTTTGGTAGCCCCCTCACCCCAGCCCTTGGATTGCTTGGCGCAGGCATTGCTACCCTTCTCTCACGTCTTGCCATGATGCTTGCCCTTCTCATCTGCAAAGAGCGTCCAAGCTATACCAGCACGTCTGCTCCATCGTCTTCTTCAGCTGTTCCTAAGCGTCACATCCTCACACTCTTTCGTCTTGGAATCCCCATCGGTGTGCAGCTCTCCCTCGAAGCCTGCAGTTTCAATATTGCTGCCATCTTTATGGGATGGATAGGCACTACCGCCCTTGCTGCCCATCAGGTAATGGCTACCATCTCCACTTTCTGTTTTATGATAATCTACGGCATCTGCTCCGCTGCCGCCATACGCATCTCTCATTTTCGTGGTGTAGGCGACTTGCAAGGAGTGCGTCGCACCTCTACCACAGCCCTTTTCATATCCCTTGTCTGTGTTGCTGTTATGGCAACTATCATCCTTCTCCTCGCTCGTCCTATAGCCTCTGCCTTCACCACAAGCGAAGACGTCATCCTCTTAGTCATAGCCATGATGATTCCCTTCGTCTGTTACCAGCTTGGCGATTGCCTTCAGATATGCTATGCCAACGCGCTGCGAGCCGTCGAAGATGTGCGCTACCTCATGCCATTTGCCTTCATCGCCTATTGTGTTGTTTCGCTGCCTCTCGCCTATCTTTTCGCCTTCCCTCTTCAAATGGGAGCAGTAGGCATTTGGTGGAGTTTTCCTTTCGGGCTCACCACCGCTGGCATTCTCTATTATTGCCGTTTCCGGTATGTTATCAGGAAGAGAGGGTAGGGTGGTGTCCTTGCAATGTGACAATATATAGATAGCAAAGAAGGAGGGGAGAGATGACTAATGTCAAATCATACAATTGACATTTTTCATCTCTCCCCTCTCTTTTGTCTTTTCTATATTACCAATAACGGATGATTACTTGTCTTCTGCTTTGATAGGTTTACCCATCTCAGACTTTTCAACGTTGTTAGAGTCGAGTTTGAAGAGCATGAAGTTTGGATTCTCCTTTGTGCATGGTGTCCATTCTCCGTCTTGTGGTCCGTTAGGGTTGCTGTATTTTGCGAAGTTTGTCCATGCGGTGAGCATCTTCTCAGAGAGATCCCTGTCGCCTTGTGTCCATGGTCGCCAGCAATGCTTGAGGGATTTGAACACATACCAGAGGTCGGATGAGTGGAAGGCGCCCTTGAGTCGCTCTGTGACTTCTGGGTGTGAACCATCGTCAGGAAGTGGACGGGCAAACTCATACGCCCATGCTTTGCCTCCCTTGCTCTGACGCACGCGGCAGAACTCTGCTATGCCCTCTTGCATGTCGCCGAGGTCGTTTAGAGTGTAACCTATCATGTATGGCACATCGGCGAGTGAGCCGTCGCGGGCAGCATCGTCAAAGGTTTCTTTGCTGACGTAGTTGTCAACGATAGGGAAGCCTGTGAGCCAAATCTGTTCTTCGTTTTTGATGTTGTAGTAGTTGCCTGCGGTGTAGATCATCTCAGTAGATGCTGCGCGCATCTTTTGCAGATTGGTGAAGCCTGCCCAATCCATGACTTTCTTTGTTGCCTCCTCAGAAGCTTGTAGGTTAGGGTAGGAGAAGAAGAAGCGTCTCGCAGGATTTGCCTTGGTGTTGTCCTCTTCTGAAGTTTGTGGGAGGGCAATGCCGCCGCCGCTCATGATGATTGCCTTATGGAAGAGACCGCGTGCGAGTGGTGACTCGCAGATTGTCTTGACGCTGCCTGCTCCTGCGCTCTGTCCGAAGATGGTGACATTGTCTGGGTCGCCTCCGAACTGCGCTATGTTTTTCTTTATCCATCGTAGGGATTCTATCTGGTCGAGGATGCCGTAGTTGCCTGATACGTGGTTAGGGCTTTCCTCTGAGAGTGCAGGGTGAGTGAGGAAACCGAATACACCGAGTCGGTAGTTGATACTTACGAGGACGACATCTTTGTTTGCCCATTCCTGTCCGTCAAATTCAGGTTCGGTGCCCCATCCCTCACGGTAGCCTCCTCCATGTATCCACAGTGCCACAGGTAGCTTCTTGTCTGTTTGTCCTGGGGCTTTTGTCCACACGTTTAGGTAGAGGCAGTCTTCGCTGTAGGGTGCCTCTGCGCCATAGCCCCATTCTGTGGCATAGCCTCCAGGGTAGTGGACAGCTTGATAGCCGGGGTGTCCGAAGGTGTCGGCAATTTTAACTCCCTTCCATGGCACGACTGGTTGTGGGGCTTTCCAGCGCAGTTCGCCAATTGGAGGTGCTGCATAAGGTATGCCACGATAGACGAACACATCGGCGTGATCGTCGGCAATCACGCCTTGAATCTGACCACCTTCGATGGTCAGCACAGGGTTGTCAATTTTGGATGAGCAACCCACGAGTGCCAGGATGACTGACACGATAGATAATAGTTTTTTCATAAAGATGGAACCCCTTCTTGGTGCACATCCAATGGGGAGAGGTGCATGTAAGGGGTGGTTTAAAAGTGAAAAATTAGGTTATTGGATATCAATATATTCATATTTATTGGTTACGCACTGGAGATATCTCTCGAAGTTGTCGCGTGTGATGACGACGGTGCCGCGGCAGTCATTGGGGTGGAACGAGAGGGTGTCGGCATTGTGTATGCGGCTATCGAGGAAGAGATGTACATGGTGTTCGGTGTCGTTGATAAGTCCGAAAGGCGAGACGCTGCCTGGTTCGAGCCCCAAGTATTTGAGCATGCGCTCTGGCGATGCGAATGAGAGCTTGCCGCATGAGGGGAGTCCTTGTGCGACGAGCGATGCCTTGAGACGTTGTTCGAGTGAATGGATGTCGAGGTCATAATCGCAATGTAGGCATACAAGGTAGTGCTTGTTGCCTTTGTGGTTGCGGAAGAAGAGGTTCTTGCAATGCATTGAACCGTCTTCTCTCCACCATCGTTTTGCTTCCTCGATGGTTTTGCCTTCGGGGTGGTTGTAAAGCTCGAAGGGTATGTTGTGAGCTTGTAAGTAATCGGTGACGATTTGTTGACGTGTCATATTATTTATGGGATTTATTAGGAGTTTTTCTCCGTCATGTATTTCCAGTATCGGCGCGGCATGTCGGACAGTTGCTTCCGTGGGTTCATTCTCTCCTTGATGCAGATGGCTTTGAAGTATGTGCGCCACAGCTCCTGATACAGTTTTTCATCGGAACTGATGATGCTATCGTTGAGCTTGCCGTCTTCTGAGGAGAAGGGTAGCTGCAGGCTGTCTTCGAAGGTGATGCGTGTCACTTCATGCTGATCGTAGTAGAATCCGTATTGGCGTTTGGCGTCGTAGAGCATCCACGGCTGGGTGCGAAATCTGTCGCTGAAGTGGTCGATGACGAGTGGCAGTACATTGTGGTCAGGCGAGACGATGCCGATATAAGTGCCGTCTTTAGCCTTCTGGAATCTCACAAACTGCATCATCCTTAGTCGTTCGTGCATGACTTTCTTGCCAATATTGGTGACAGCGAGGACATCAGGGTCGGAGAAGTTGCGTTCGATGCTTGGCGCTCCCTTGGGACGTCTGAACACCTTGCAGAGGTATTGAAAGAGAGGGTCGTAAAGTTCGTTGAGTTCGGACAAGCTGCTGACGGTGATGAGTCGTAAGGCTTCTGGCGAGAGACGTGTCTCAAGTCCTTTCCACACTCTTTGTGCTCTCTCATCTACTGTGGTGACATTGTGTATCTCGTCGCAGAATAGTGGCAGTTGCGCACCCTGACACAGCAGTTTGTCTGGCTGCTGATGGAGTGAGAATGCGTCGAATACGGCTGTGAGGAGTCCGTCGAGAGTCTTGTCAAAGGTGTAGATGAGCATTGAGTTTTTAAGTTTTTGAGTTTTTAAGTTATGTAGTTTTGGGAGTAAACTCAATTAGGAATTAAGAGTTAAGAATTAAGAGTTAAGAATTAAGAGTTAAGATTTAGCAAGGAAATAGACCTCTAATTCGTATCTCGTACTTCGTATTTCGTATTTCGTACTTCGTATTTAGAATCTCGCATTTCGTGATTCTCAAGTAGCATCTTCCTCTTTGAAGTCAAAAGATAGCTGCATTTCGGCAGCAGCCTTTTTCTTTTGTGCGGCAGAGATGAGCATAGGCTTCAGTCGTTCTGGACGTATCTCGTTGATGCCGATGATAGGTGATGATGCTCCGTCGGTCAGTTCACCGCATGTTATGAAATATTTAGCTTTTTTCATCACCACTCCCATCTTCTTGAGGTGGTATGAGGTGATGCGGTTGAAGCGTCGTGAGTTGACAATCAGTGTTGCCGATTTGACACCTATGCCCGGCACTCGTAGTATGCGTTCGTAGTCATCCTTATTGATGTCGACGGGAAATTGTTCTGGATGCCGCAATGCCCATGCGAGTTTTGGGTCCACTTCAAGGTCGAGGTTGGCATTTGCTTCATCGACAATCTCCTCCACCTTAAACTCATAAAAGCGCATGAGCCAGTCGGCTTGGTAGAGGCGGTTTTCTCGCACGAGAGGTGGCTGCTTGAGCACAGGCAGTCGTGGGTCGTAGGTGTTTACGCTGACATACCCTGAGTAATAGACGCGTCGCATGGTGGGTGCGGAGTAGAGAGAGGAGGATAGAGTGAGGATGTCGCGGTCGTTTTCTGCCGTGGCACCCACAATCATCTGTGTACTTTGTCCGGCAGGCACATAGCGTGTTGTGTGTCGTATGCCTCGTTTGCGGTCCTCCTTGCGTTCGAGCACCCCCTGCTGAATGAACTGCATAGGTGCATAGACACTCTTATGGTCTTTCTCGGGTGCGAGGAGCTTGAGCGACTCCTCTTTAGGTATCTCGATGTTGACGCTCATGCGGTCGGCATAAAGTCCGGCTTGATCCACCAGTTCGCGGCTTGCGCCGGGAATGCTCTTGAGGTGTATGTATCCATTGAAGTGATGTATGGTGCGCAGGTCGCGAGCAATAGCCACGAGTCGCTCCATTGTGTAGTCGGGGTTGCGCACCACGCCACTGCTGAGGAAGAGTCCTTCGATGTAGTTGCGTCGGTAGAACTCCATGACAATCTCCACCAGTTCGTGTACAGAGAGAGTGGCGCGTCGTATGTCGTTGCTTCGGCGGTTTATGCAGTATGCACAGTCGTACATGCAGTAGTTGGTGAGCATGACCTTCAGCAGCGAAATGCATCGTCCGTCATCGGCAAAGCTATGGCAGATGCCCACGCCGCCGACAGTGTTACCTATCATGTCCTGCCTGCCTTTGCGCACAGTACCGCTCGACGAACATGACACATCATATTTCGCCGATTCTGCAAGTATGCGTAATTTTTCGAGTGTATCTTCTGTAAGCATCTGCTATTGTGTATTTTAATGTTTTGAACTGTGGTTTTTGTAGTCCACCACACCGCCAAACGACCACAAAGATATGTGTTTCAATGCTAAAATGATGAAGTAAATGCAAAAAAAAGCCTTTTCACATATTTATTTAAATATAAAGTTCGTACATTTGTAACAGTTGTGGCGATTTGTGCATCGCAAACCATAACTCAATATGCTGATGCGCAAAAAAGGAAAATCAATTTCAAGCAACGGATTATGAGCAAGAAAGAATCGTATAAGAAAATAAATGAGAAATATCTTGAAGACCTTCGCAGCGAAGAGGGTGTGAAGGAACTTCGTGCTGGTGTACTGTATAAAGTTCTGGAGTCGGGCAATGGAGAAGGCACTGTGTCGCCCCGAAGCATAGTGACTTGTCACTACAAGGGTGCGCTTATCGATGGTAAAGTGTTTGACAACTCCTTTGAGAGGGGCTGTCCAGAAGCCTTCAGAGTGAACGAGCTAATCAGCGGTTTCCAAATAGCGCTTGTCAGCATGCACATTGGCGACCACTGGATTGTGTACATCCCATCCGACATGGGCTATGGTCAGCGAGGTGCAGGCAGAGACATACCAGGCAACTCCACACTCGTATTTGAGATAAAGCTTATATCAGTAGGGTAGGCTACTCTCATAAGAATTGTATAGTGCGCCATTTTCCCCCCAACCAAATTGCAGACAAATTATCAAAACCATAATAATGATGAAAAAATTATTTTCTATTTCAATTTTATCCTTAGTCCTTATTCTTTTGTCATGCGCATCCAAGAAAGATGATGCGGCAAGTGAAAATCAGAAACCTAACTACCTTGTGCTGTACTACTCACAGGCAGGTGGAGCAACAAAAACTGTAGCAGAGCAGATTCAACTCGAACTTCTCGCCGACATAGAAAGCATACAGGTGGAGACACCTTATGACGGCGATTTCAATCAGACTATAGAGAGATGCCAGAAGGAGAAGCAGAACAACGAAGTACCAGCCATCAAGCCTTTGACATCTGACATAAGCAAGTATGACGTGATATTCATCGGCTACCCTATATGGTTTGGCACATACGCCACACCGATAGCAAGTCTTGTAAGTCAGTATGACTTTGCAGGAAAGAAAATTGTGACATTCGCCACATTCGGCAGCGGAGGTCTTGATGCCAGCACAGCCGATATGAAGAAGGTGCTCAGCAGCGCAGAGGTGGTGGAAGGCTACGGAGTGAGAAACGCCAGAATGTCAGCTGTGCAGAAAGAGGTGGACTACTTCCTCAAGAGCAACGGATATAAGGATGGCGAGGTGAAGGCACTCCCTGAATTCTCTGCTCAGGCAGCTGTGACAGACAAAGAGAAGGAAATCTTTGACACAGCATGCGGCGACTACCAGTTCCCTCTCGGCACACCATCTACAGTAGGCTCACGCAGCATCGAGGGCGGTGTGGAGTACAAATACACCGTGGAGAACAAAGACCAGGCAGGAAATGTGTCAACATCAACAATTTATGTGATTGCTGAGGGAGATGCAAAGCCTGAATTCACAAAAGTAGTAAGGATGTAACTTGCTAAGTGATGATTATAATAAGTGGTTAGTACAGCTGCTTGTCATCACCAAACCTGTATTAAATAAATATCAAATATAGTAATGAAGAAATCTAATAAATCAAATCAAAACCTAAGAAAGACGATGTCTGCCGGACTGTTAGCGGCTGTGGCTGGATGCCTCTATCCTTCTGTTGCCAATGCGCAGCTGTCGTCCAACCCAGACAAGTTTCTCGGCAACATAACAACCTCTTACAATGTTGATTACGGAAATGAGAGTTATTATAAGATGTGGAATCAGATAACCTGTGAGAATGAGTCGAAGTGGGCTTCTATCGAAGGCAACAACAACTCATTCAACTGGGGCGGCAGCGACAACGCATACAATTATGCAAAGTCGCATAATTTCCCATTCAAATTTCATGCCCTTGTGTGGGGTGCGCAATATCCAAGCTGGCTCGAGAAGCAGACACCGGCACAGAGATATAAGGAGATCGTGCAGTGGATGGACGCTGTGAAAAGCCACTATCCAAACCTCCAGCTTATCGATGTGGTGAATGAGGCTATTACAGGTCACCAGCCAGGCACTCCATATTTCATCGAAGCCCTAGGAGGCACAGGCAAGACAGGCTATGACTGGCTCATCAAGGCATTTGAACTCGCCTACGAACGCTGGCCTAATGCCATCCTCATCTACAACGACTTCAATACTTTCCAGTGGAATACCGACGAGTATATAGACCTCGTGAAGACTCTCCGCGACGCAGGTGCACCTATCGACGCCTACGGATGCCAGTCGCATGACCTTACTGACTGCTCAGCAGAGAAATTCAAGTCGTCGATGACAAAGATACAAAATGCACTCAAGATGCCGATGTACAGCACAGAGTACGATATCGGTACAGATGACGATGACCTTCAGCTGAGGAGATACAAAGAGCAGATACCATATATGTGGGAAGCTGACTATGTGGCTGGTGTCACTCTCTGGGGTTACGTTTACGGAAGAACATGGACAACTAACGGAAATTCAGGCATCATCAAGAATGGCAAGGATCGCCCAGCTATGACGTGGCTGCGCGAATACATGAAGACAGAGAAGGCGAAGAATGCCAAGAGTCCTTTCCCTGGCATGGTGAAGGAAGCTTCTGTATATGTGAAGCCTGCATCCCTCAATGTGGAGAAGGGTGAGGAGACAACGATCACCATCAACGCCAAGATGCGCACAAAGCAGATAGAGAAGGTTGACCTTTACATCAAGAACAAGCTTGTGGAGACTCTGACAGAGGCACCTTATGTGGTAACCTACACTCCAACTGTGACTGGCGCGCATGAGATAAAAGCCGTAGTTACATGTACTGACGGTTCAACATATCAGCGTTACTCTAACATCAAGTCTTGCAACCCTCGCGCTCCATTCAAGAACATCATTGCTGAACTCCCTGGCGTTATTCAGGCAGAGAATTTCGATTCTGGTGCCGATGGAATAGCATTCCATGATGCAAACAGCAACAAGGAAGGTGATGGTGCAAGCTACCGCTCTGACGATACAGGCATTGACGTAGTGAAGGGTGGCACAGGTTATGCTGTAGGTTACGGACAGGTAGGAGAATGGATGGAATATACTGTAGATGTGAAAGAGGCAGGTCTCTATGAGTACGACATCTATTATTCTGCTCCTGAGGATGGCGCGGCATTCAATATCTCGCTTAGCACACCTGACGGACTCACATCTCTCACACCAAGTTCTGTTGCGCTTCCAAAGACAAGCGGATGGAGCAGCTACAAGTCAGGCTATGGTCGCCTCGTCGTTCCGCTTGAGGCAGGAAAGCAGACATTGCGCCTCTCGCTTGTGGGCGGTTCTGGCACTTATGTCATCAATGTGGATAAGATAACATTCTCACGCTATGAACTCAATGAAGAGATTGACATCTCACTCTCTTCCGACCCTAAGGTAACTACAGTAGGCACAAAGACAATGCTCACAGCCAATGTGGCATCAGAGAGTGAGATGAAGAGCGTGAAGTTCTTCATGAACGGCGTATTGCTCAAGGAGGTGAAGAGTGTACCTTTTGAGACAGCATACACTCCTACAGCAAAAGGCAATCTTAAAATCACAGCAATAGCTACTGACGTAGATGGCAAGCAGTCAAAGGTAGCTTCCTGCGACCTAAAGGTGAATCCTAAGCGTACACCATACAAGGGCGTGATAGCCATACCAGGCATTGTTGAGGCAGAAAACTTCGACAAGGGTGAGGAAGGATTCACATTCCACGACTCTGATGACGAAGACAGCGGCAAGGCAAACTATCGTACCGACAATGCTGGTGTTGACATCAAGAAGACTGCCAACGGCGGCTATGGTCTTGGATGGACAGCTGTTGGTGAGTGGCTGGAGTACACCGTCAACGTGAAGGAGGCTGGTCAGTATGCTTGTAGCGCTGTAGTGTCATCAGGCACAACAAATTCTGGATTCCGCGTATCTCTTGTGGGCGAAGATGGCAAGCAGACAACACTCTGGTCATTCAGCGTGCCTAAGACAGGCGAAAACAGCTGGGACACTTATAAGACCGTGACATCAAACGTGAAGAAGACTCTTAAAGAAGGTCAGCAGATTCTCCGCATCTATGTTACTGGAGCAAACTGTGACATCGACAAGATTCAGCTTGACTGCGTGGTGCCAACAGACATTACGGAGGTGAACGCCAACAACGATGGCAATAGCGCAATTTATAATCTTCAAGGCATGAAGGTTGATGATAACTACAAAGGCATCATCATCAAGAATGGAAAGAAAATCTTGAAGAAGTAGGAGACTTGGAATACTCCTAGGAACTCAGCAGAGAGCAAATGCTAAGTCTCCATGAAGAAAAAAAGCCCCCCTCCAACTTTCCAATAGGGAAGTCGGAGGGGACTTTTTTAGGGATTATGCTTATGTGTGGTTATTATTTTATTCAACTTTCGCTTTAACTTGATGAATCGTTGCTGTTTTCTTATGTTTTTTGCGTTTCTTTTGTTTTCTTAATTGGCGCTTTGAACAACAAAACAAGTTTAATGGTTGCCGTAGGCTTATTTTAGAAAAATAGGAGAACACACAAGAAAGAGGAAAACATGATGATTAGCAAATTATTACTTGCGAAAACTTGAGTTGTTTTACCATTACTTAATAGCAAACAGCGTTGATGAGTGCTCCAAGAACTATTGCGCTTGCTATGCCATTGGCAACTCTGTGGGCAGCATGTGAT
>JAKSLL010000219.1 GCA_024401215.1 Bacteroidaceae bacterium | reverse complement strand
AGCACATCAAATATTGAAATCCGTTTATGGATATGACTCTTTCCGTCCCTTGCAGCAGGAGATTATTGACCATGTAATAGCTGGTCAAGATGCCCTTGTGTTGATGCCTACGGGAGGAGGAAAGTCTATCTGCTATCAAATACCTGCTATGCTCCTTGATGGTACAGCTATTGTAGTGTCTCCGTTGATCTCGTTGATGAAAGATCAGGTAGATGCATTACAAGGGAATGGTATTGAGGCAGAAGCTTTGAACAGCACCAATGAGAATTATGCCTGCAGGTCTATCCGTGAGCGTTGTCAAAGAGGAGAGGTCAAGATTCTTTATATCTCTCCCGAGCGACTGATGTCCGAGTTACCTTGGCTAAAACAGAATGTCAAAGTGACTTTGATCGCCATTGATGAGGCACATTGTGTATCGCAATGGGGACATGATTTCAGGCCTGAATATACGCAGCTTGGCGTATTGAAGGACCATTTTCCCGACATTGCTGTACTTGCGTTGACGGCTACAGCTGACAAAGTGACCAAGGCAGACATACTGAAGCAACTCCGATTGGAAAATGCGCGGGTTTTCATCAGTAGTTTTGATCGACCAAATTTGAGTCTTGACGTGCGAAAAGCATATCGGAAACGTGAGAGAATCCGTACAATACTGGATGTTATCGCTCGTCATCGCAATGAAAGTGGTATCATTTATTGTCTATCACGAAAAGGGACAGAGGAACTTGCAGCAGAACTCGACAAGCATGGAGTTAAGGCTGGAATCTATCATGCCGGTTTGTCTACTGAAGAAAGAACGCGTGTACAAAATGACTTCATCAACGACCGTATCTATATCATCTGTGCAACCATTGCTTTCGGTATGGGTATTGACAAAAGTAATATCCGTTTCGTCATACATAACAATCTGCCTAAGAGCATAGAGAGTTATTATCAGGAGATAGGTCGTGGAGGTCGTGATGGATTGCCTACGGAGACAATTTTGTTTTATAACCTGCAGGACCTGATTACACTTCGCAAGTTCGCAGACGAAAGTGGACAGCGGGAGATAAACATTGAAAAATTGAGCAGAATGCAGGAATATGCGGAGGCACAGGTTTGTCGCCGACGTATCCTACTGAACTATTTCGGCGAAACCAGCGAGTGCCAATGCATGAATTGTGACATTTGCAAGAACCCGCCGAAGCATTTCGATGGCAGTACTTTTGTACAAAAAGCACTATCGGCCATCAAACGTGCGGATGAACAGATTGGGTTCTCGCTAGTTACAGATATTCTGAAAGGTAGTTACACAGCGGTTGTCAAGGAAAAAGGATTGGATAAACTGAAGACCTTTGGAGTCGGTCGTGACGTTCCAGCCAACGATTGGCACACCTATCTCTTGCAAATGTTGCAGATGGGATACATTGAAATCGCATATGGCGAAGACAACCACCTCAAGGTTACACCATTGGGCGAAGACGTCTTGTATGGTCGCAAACAAGCGCAATTATCAGTGATTATTAGGGAAGAATTGCGCGTCACGAAGCGTAACCGACAGAAAGCCACTCTTTCTTCTGCCGATAGTATACAAACGGATGATCAACTGCTGTTTGAGAAATTACGACAGCTGAGAATCAAGATTGCCCGACAACAGAATATCCCTCCTTTCCAAGTGTTCAGCGATAGAGTACTGCGTGATTTGGCACAAGCTCAGCCACAAACCGTTTATTCCTTGGATACAATCTCAGGAGTAGGTATATACAAAAAGGAGCATTATGGTAAAGAGTTTGTCAAAGTAATCAGGGAGCATTGCGGTTCTTCTACAGAAGAAAATGAGGAATGGACAAACCTTAACAATCCAAATACACAGCAATTTATTAATCTCCAAAGTGAGCTTGCGGAGAAGATGCCCAAGAAGAAAGCGAAGCAACGCAATTATGTCACGATAAAAGGAGTCGAATATCAAATCGATGACGATATCCTCGACTCAATCAAGTGGCGTTCGATCGTAGATAACATCGGAAAAGATTACTATTACAACCTTTGGAAAGACTCAATCTATCCAGTAAAGCGTTACGTTCCAGATGACACTTCTGACAGAGATAAGGTAATAGCCCGACTTGCTGAAATAATTGCAAATGCTTATGGTGCCGTTGTTTCTCCAGATAACGCATGGGTGTTCTTGCCGAAAAGAATTGAATTGGATAGCAACGGACATCAAGTTCATACGCTTGAATGTAAATCATTCGAAGATGGATTGCGTCAATTGCAAATGTTCATCGAGGAATCTGGCCATTATCCGTTCCCTGATAGCGATGAATATGAGTCATCTCTTCGTCGTTGGTATCAGGAAGTAAAGTGTGGCATAATTCAAGCGACTGCGTTACAGCAAGAAGAATTTGACAATATTGTAAATCTCTATCCTAAAGCTGCAAGAACCAGAAAACAACTAGAGAAAGATAAGGAACCCGATAAGCAAGACTGAGCATCCTGCCTTCTATGC
>JAKSLL010000218.1 GCA_024401215.1 Bacteroidaceae bacterium | reverse complement strand
CCTTTTGCCATCCATACATTCGCGTCCTCCCGATTGGCTCTCCTGTGTTTTAGGATGTCCTTTGATAGAATGTAGGTGATGTTTGGTATGTTGTCTTTCCAGTTGAAAATCTCCTTCGTGAAATGATCTTCATGAAAATGACTTGAAAATACATAAACATGTTTTTTCGTATTCATATAGTTATCCATCACACGTGCAGGATCCATCCAATAGTCAAAGACAAGGACGCATCGTTCTGTTTCCAGTACAAAACCGCTATGAAAGATGTAAGTGAGTTTCATTAAACCTGATTAATATACTCGCAAATATAAATAAAAAAATGGATATGCAGAATTAATCGTAAACAAATACAGAAGATAATAAGATTATTTCGTATTTTTGCACCACTATTCTGTCTTGGAATAGATAGATTATTAAAAAAGAAATGACAAAGATTATCTTTTTCGACATAGACGGCACATTGGTGTCATTCAAAACTCATCAGATTCCGCAAAGTACGCTCACAGCAATTCACGATATCCGAAAGAAAGGAGTGAAGGTATGGATTGCAACAGGTCGCCCTATGCATTTTATAACTAATCTGGGTGTGGAGTATGATGGAATAATATCTGTCAACGGGGCACATTGTCAGACAAGGGAAGGAGAGGTTATCTACTCAAGCCCTGTGGATAGAACAGATATCGAGCGAATGATCGAAAGACAGAAGGAAACTGGCTTGGCTGTGGCTTATGCAGGAAATGACCGAGCTATTCTTGTTGCTCCTAAAGGCATACCTACTGCGGTTACTGAGGTATTCGGATTGTTGGGAATTGACATTCCAGAACTTCATCAGCCAGAGGATGCTCTTACATTCCCAGTAATGGAGGTTATTGCGTTCTACAAGGCGGAAGAGGGAGAAGATATTCAGAACAATGTATTGCAGCACTGTAATGAAGCTCGCTGGCATCCTGATTTTGCCGATAGCGTGACGAAAGGTACGGATAAATCGACCGCTATTGATAAGGTTATCTCGTATTATGGTTTTGATATTTCGGAGACAATGGCATTTGGAGATGGGGGCAATGACATCACCATGCTTCGCCATGCCGGTGTCGGTGTTGCCATGGGCAATGCCGCTGATGACGTGAAGGCTGCCGCAGACATTGTTACGACAAGTGTTGACGAAGATGGTGTTGCCAATATCTTGAATAAACTATAAAAAGGTGCAATATTAGTAGCTTCTTAGTTCTTCAGCATACCCTTCTGCCATTTTACATTAGGATAGGCAGTCCTGAACTCTGAAACAGATTTCTCAATGCCACTTCCTCCTGAGGTTGCGAATGGGATGACTGTCTTGCCGTCAAGTTCTGCTTGTTCAATGAATGTGTTGATGATACGAGGAGCAACACCCCACCAGATAGGGTAACCGATGTAGATTACGTCATATTTTGCAAGCGATTTTTTGCTCTTCAAGGCAGGACGAGCATTCTTGTCGTTCATCTCTACCGACGAGCGGCTTTTCTTGTCATGCCAATCAAGGTCGGCTGCTGTATATTTCTCTGCTGGTTCGATGGCATACAAATCTGCCTTGTTGCCTTTTGCCAACTGCTTAGCAACTGCTTCTGTTGTACCTGTGGCTGAGAAGTATGTAACCACTGTTTTCTTTGTCTGTGCCGACAAACCCAATACTGTCATAGCGACAACTAAAATTGTAAATAATCTTTTCATAATTTATAAAGTTTTTATTTTGCTTTGTTGAAGATTAGAGGCAAGCACTCAGGCGCCATCTGTCGCATATCCACGAGGTCAAGGCTCTTCACCATGTGGAGAGTACCTTGCTTGTATGTCTGGAAATGTGGAGTCTTTATGTGGTGCTGATACGCTTCCTGAGAAGCATAGATTTCGAGAATGCGAATCTGACAATCATTACGCAACTGCTGCATAGGGTAGATGCAGATCACACCTGGTTCTTCCTTCACCGATGTTGCTCCAACGTTATGAGCAAACTCCAAATATTCCTTGAGATATTCTGGATAAACCTCTATCTCGCTGATTCTTACTATCATTGTGCTGTCTGGTTTAACTGTTTGTTGACGAATCATATTTGGTTTCATTGGCGCGAACATTTCAGCTTTTCTTTCCAACTGATACTTAGCTCTCAGGGCCTCTGCTTTTTTCATTACTGGAGAATTGTGATAACGGTTCAAAGCCTCCTGATCTTCCCAACTGTCTATCAGCAGTACACTCTGAGTATCATCCTGAGGAATGAAATATTCATAACGCAAGCACCCTGGAATTGCTCTTATGGAATCTGCAAAACCTGTTGCTTCCATATCTTTCATGTACTTCAAGGCATTGCCATCTGGTGCATTGTAACGAATGTTGATGGTAATCTGCGCTTGACAAGTGAGGCAGAGAAGCATCAATAGTGAAGTGAGTATTTTCTTCATATACTTATTTATTAAATAGTTTGACAGCGTTTCCGCGCAATACCTGATCCACGTCTT
>JAKSLL010000217.1 GCA_024401215.1 Bacteroidaceae bacterium | reverse complement strand
CAGTTTTCGTTCCTTGAACACATGGTCAATAGATGAGTGATCATCGAAATAATATCGACAACCAGGTTCGACATAGATGGACAGCATGGGGCTCATGTTGTACTGCACACCCACGTTGGCTCCTAACGACATCTGCAGGGGGTGCGATGTGATAGGGATTACATCCTCCTGCTGCGCCTTGTCGCCCATGAAATAATTTCTTGTTGTCTTGCCAGAGACACACAATTCGGACAACACGTCGGATGACAGATAAACGTCCAGTCCCTTCCATGATGCAGCCCTGTAGCTTACACCAAGAGGCACACCCACATAATGCAGTTTCTGTTTGTCCTCGATATAGTTTGCGGTGCTTCCTTCGCGGATGTCAGAAACGACCAGGGCGTATGTAACACCACTCTCCACACTCCAACGGTCATTGAGTTTGTAAGCAACCGAAAGTCCTGTGCGAAGAGGCGCATGATGACTCACTTTTCTCTCCGTTTCCGCACCTCGGTTGAGGTACATGATTCCTAGCAAAGGACTGTCTTTCCATTCGGCATCATCGATGGTAGCGTTTGCTCCAACATAATCACCATGAAACATTTGACGGGAATTATCCCCCATGCCACCGGACGAAGAAAGGCCAATAGTAATGCGACGCTCCTGATGGTCACGTGTATGCGGGTTCCTCATGCTTTCCATTTTGTTTGCTTGAGCCAGATACTTGTATGTTTTCTGTGGCTCAGCATCTTTCTTTGTTGCCTCATTGAATATCGTGGCAGTATCCGTTACTTCACGTGCCAAACAATTATCAGCCACAGGTGTTTGCACTATGGTTTCTTCTGAATCTGTATTAGAGGATGGGGAAGAAGCATCTGTTTTATCTTCCAGATTTGTCTTTTTCTTTTTTGCAAAGATATGATTTCGAGTATCATCAGCGTTGACAGAAGCAATCTTCACGTCAGAAGGTCTTTGTTTACCTACCATAGTGGTCTTCTTCACTTTTCCTATTGGCAATGAAGTGTTTACTCCGTTCCCTTGTTCTGTCGTTGGATAGAGCCACCATCCAATCAGCAGGCAAGCGGCTGCGGCTGCGCTCCACATCCATTTCCTCCTTGTTTCTTTATGAAGAATAACGACAGGCGTCTTTGCTTTCGCATCTTCTGCAGTACAGATGTCATCCCACAGCCCTTGAGGTTCCTCTATCTCAAAGTCTGCCATTCTATCATGAATGTCCTTCAGCCATTTATCTTTCATTTGTCAATGTCCTTTCTTTTCTGAACTGGGTTATCTTCTCTGTAAGCATAGCCTTGGCACGATGCAACTGCGATGCGGACGAACTCTCTTTTATGCCAAGCATTTCGGCAATCTCACGGTGGCTTCGTTCTTCTATGACAAAGAGATTGAACACCGTGCGATAGCCATCGGGAAGCGAGCGTATCATCTGATAGATTACATCGGTCGGAACACCCTCTGTGTCTGGTTCTTCATCAGGGATGTCCATTTCGTTATCGCTGAATGCTGTGGTTTCTAATCGAGCGTTTTTCTTCAACCATTTCAGCGATTCGTTCACTACGATCCTGCTCATCCACGCCTTCAGCGTGCCCTCTCCTTGATACGTGAAAGAAGTCAACGAACTGAATATCTTCAGGAACGACTCTTGCAGCACATCCTTGAAATCCTCGTCGTTTCCCACGTATCTCGAACACACAGCAGAGAGGTATCTGATGTACTGTTTGTACACCAGATGCTTTGCCTCTGCTTCGCCTTTGCTGATTTGGCGTAGCAGTTCTTTCTCGCTGTATTTTGTTGGATTCATCCTGACTATAAGGGTGGATATGAAGCTAAGGAAGGCGGTTACTCAATATTCTTACTTAAAACGATGCTTCTGGTTGTATTCCCAAGATCGTCCATTGGCTTTGATTTCAGTTCGAAATCTACCTTCTTCTCGCCGCTGAACGAGTGCCAGCGAAGCGTAAGTTTTACCTTCTCTTTCTCTGCATTTGCCAGAACATCACGCAAATTAAAGGCAATAAATGCGTCGCCCATATTGCCATAAAGGTCGCCTTTGGCATCATGTCTCAGCTCCAGTTCGTAAGGGTTCTGCGGGTTAACGCCTCGCAGCAGACTAAGATAGTGAGTGGTGCCGTAGCCCCAACGAGTACGTACACGAAGCGTGAGGAAACCATCCTCTGCCACGGTAACCCAATCTTTCACAATCTCCACAGGATCATAGCCATAGGTCGTGTTATTCTTGTCGCCCAATGAAGGTACGGTCATCTTGGTGCGTATGCTGTCCATCCAGTTGATATGCACACGTTGCATGCCCGACTTCTTCTCCTCTATCTTGTAGTTTACAAGGGCGCGAACCGTCTTGTCCCCAAAAGGCGATTTGGTCAAGTTGGATGGTTCAAGGCGGGTGGAATCATCGAGTTGAAGGAAAAAACGCTCGTTGTTGACAGGCTTTACAGTGACCAAAGCTGTTGGGAGATAAGACTCCATGTTCTCGTCATTGTCCGTATCACATGATGTGAAT
>JAKSLL010000216.1 GCA_024401215.1 Bacteroidaceae bacterium | reverse complement strand
TGGGGGGCTTCTACCTAAACATCATCGTAAACCCTATAACTGCAGCAAAGGTAGCGGCAGCAACAATGACGAGAAAGAGAATTGAGTGATCGCCTTTATTCTCTGTCAGTCTCTCGCTGATTGAAGGATCTTCATCCTCATCGTCTATTCTAAACTTACGTTTGGCATTCTTATCAAGATTAAGCATAGCCAACTTGCAAGTCTGACAATCAGCCTTATTGATGTCGCATTTTCCGCAATTATTGAGTGATGTATGTTTATTTGTCATTTTTAGAATTTGATATTTACGCCTACAGCAACAACATCATTCTTGCGCTCGTAGGTATCAATCTTAGTGATTCCTGCAGAAACAGGAGTTTCAACCGTACGATCATCATAGAAGTTATGCATATAGCCGAGGTCGATGTTTACCTTCTCTGATACATTGAGGCGAACACCCATAGCAATCATATTACTGCTGAGGTTATAACTCATGTCTGCCATGTACTTGTCAGAGAGATCATAATGTGTGTTCTGCCAACCAGCACTTACTGTAAGAAGCTTGGTTGCATCCCACTCTGCACCGAAGAGAATCTCACGAGTACCACCATCGATAAGCTCCTGCTCATCATTATATTTCACAGCATTGCAGTCATCATAGTGATGGAAACCAGCATTAAGACGTACTGTCTCAATTGGAGAATACTGAACGCCACATGTGAATGTGCCAGGGATATCGTCACGTACGTACTTTGTCTTCTGGTCGTTGAACTTATCGAGAGCAGACTGAGCACGAGCCATATCATTCATATCAGAAGAGTTCTCGAGATTCATCTTTGTGCGGAACTCATACTTTACAGCGAAGTTCCACTGGTCATTGAGTTTATAGTCAACACCAATGATTGGAGTAAAACCAACGCATGACTGATCTGTTGTCATCTCAATGTCGCCAGCCTTTGCATTAATACCATTGATAACGGCAGCTGTATATTGAGCAGTAGGACCCTGATCGATTGATGCATACTTGATATTCTTCAGATAACCAGTATAGGTAGAGCTACCAATAACGCTTCTTACACCTGCAAAGACAGCAAGATTATCGTTAACCTTATAACCTGCACCTACCTGCAAGCCAAAATAATACTGACGACCTCTCATGTAGGCATCCATATTATAAGTATATTGCCCCTTCTGCAACACTGGCATTACAGCCTGATAAACAGGAAGCATTGGATCAGCAGTATTCTGCATCATCTGTGCCAAACCAGTTACAGGCATCATAGAAGCAACAGCCTCAAGACTACCGATACCATTATCGAATGTGCACTTACCACCACCACCTGTGATAGCGAAAGAAGCAGATACAGTCCACTTATCCATTACGTATGCAGCCTGGAAACTTGGAACTACAGGAGCAGAAGCCTTACCCTTGAAAGTACGTGTTGTCTCACCAAGATGATTCTGATTGAGACCAAATGTAGGGAATGTAGTTGTAATATTTCTCTGCTGCTCAGGGTGCTGAATAGTCAATCCGAGATGAAAACCGTTTGGCATGAAGCAGACACCAGCAGGGTTTGTATAGACACCATCAATATCGATGACTGCATCACGAGCTGGGTTACGAAGGAAAGATGCACTTTGATTGGAATTTGTCACAAGACCACCTGCCATTGCCTCAGAAGAGCAAACAGCAAGAAGCATAACTGAATAAAATAATCTTTTCATTTTTTATCTTGAATATTATAATTACCTCTCTGCAAAGGTACTATTAAATATTCACCCATGACAAGATTATCCTATATTTCTCATCCTAAAGCACGAAATATCATCACATTCTCCTACTCCATGACAAAATAATCCTATTTTCGCCCAAACAATGCCTGGAATTATTTTTTTGATGATCCACGCTTTGTAGTAACAAGGATTGCTCCATTACCACCTTTTGCACCATAAATATTGGCATCCTTCATTACATCAACCCTATCCACATCGTGAACATTGATAAAGTCCAGACTTTGAACCTCTACGCCATCAACAAGGAACAGCGGAGTAGGATCACCATTTATAGTGCCCACACCACGAATGACTACCTTTCCGTTTGAAATGTTCACTCCTGGCACTAATCCCTGCATTGCTTCCAATACATTTGTTCTGCCAGTACGGACAAGCACCTCTCCAGGTATTCCAGAAGAAGCACCTGTATGCTCACGACGCTTTACAAATCCAAAACCAGTATTCACGAGTTCTTCGTCTTGCTCCACGATCAACTCGTCAGCAATACGGATTCGCATTGACTTCATAGTATCTACAAGAATAGCATACGTCAGTTTCTTATATTTCACATGTATGCTGTCAGATGGTTGTACATTTGTCAATCCAAACTTACCCTGCTTGTCAGTCAAAGCATAAAAGTCAGGAGATATAACCCATACTTTTGCCCCCTTGATTGGAGCTCCGACAACATCTTCCACAATACCGTTGAATGGCACATCTTTCTTATTTTGAGCAGAAATTGCCATAAACGCGAAGACACTTACCAACAAGAAAAA
>JAKSLL010000215.1 GCA_024401215.1 Bacteroidaceae bacterium | reverse complement strand
GTTCTCTGCCATAACACGTTTTATCGGGACGAGAGGATATTGGCACGGATATTGCTGATTATCTGTCGTCTAACATATAATAATGATTATGAGACTAAGTAAACAAACGAAAAGCAATGACCAGCACAAGGTGTTGAGGATGATTGCAAGAAATGAACAGCTGGAGCGATATGATGGTAAATGGGTTGCCATGAACCGTAAATATAAGGATCGCTCAAAGTACAATCGTAAGGATGCTAAACGAGAGCTCCGCAGAGACCTGCGGGGCTCTTATTGTTTTCTCGCACTTACTGCATAAGAGTAAGTCGGCAAATATTCCATTTTTTACTACCGCGATTAATTATCAATATATTCAAACTCTCCCATCCTTTGAAGTTCAAACGTCTTCCAGACGTTTTCCAAGGGTGGGAAAGTTTAATCACATCATTTGTACACCCCAAAAAGGATAACCAGAATTTGGGCTTGATGGATACGGATATTTATACTATCTTCCAAGATAATTATCAAAAATCCAAATCTTGGATGAACAAAAAAATAATATTGTAATAGACAAAAAAGAATGATAAAATCTTGCATGTTTCACAGAATAAATGTATCTTTGCATCAATATAACTTAGGAAGAAATATATTGTGACTGAGGATATTGAAGTGAAGTCTGACAAGCGTTCCTCAGATTACCATGATGATTGAGACTCATGACACTTCATGAATCTTAGAAAGGAACACAACCAAAACAAGAATTCAAAATAAGAACATAATATGGAAGAACAAAAACAAATGGATCCACTATCAGAAATGCTTGCATACAACAAGCGTTTTGTGAAGGAAAAGATGTATGAGCAATATGCCACGAGCAAGTTCCCTGACCGTAAGATTGCTATCGTGACGTGTATGGACACTCGTCTGGTGCAACTGCTTCCTGCCGCCCTCGGCATAAAGAACGGTGATGTGAAGATTATCAAGAATGCTGGTGGAACTATCACCAACCCATTCGACTCCACCGTCCGTTCGCTCCTTGTCGCCATCTACGAGCTTGGTGTCAACGAGGTGATGATAATCGGTCATACTGGATGTGGCGTACAGGGTATGGACGGTGCAGAGATGCTTGACCTGATGCGTGAGCGAGGCATCGACGAGGAGCATATCTCACTCATGAAGCATTGCGGAATAGACCTTGACTCATGGCTTCATGGCTTTGACGAAACGGATGCTGCCGTACTTGAAACCGTTGACCTCGTGAAGAATCACCCTCTTGTTCCTAAGGATGTCGTCGTGAAGGGTTACATCATGGATTCCGTGACGGGAGAGCTGACGCCTATAGAGTGAATTTTAAAGAAATGCAAATATCTGTGTCAGTGACAGAAATATGAAAATATGTCGTCCTTACAGGACTTTATATAGACGTAAATGTTTGAAAGATAGGGTTTCTACCCTATCCTAAGCTATGTCACCCTTACAGGGTTAGGGATGGAAAAGTTTAACAAAATAACAATATGAAAAAGAGAATTCTATATTTTGCTATGCTTGCTGTATTGGCAAGTTGTGGCGACAAGGAGGCAAAGACCTCAAATAATAATGAAGAAACAAAGAGCAATATGACACTCAACATCGAAGATTTCAAGTGGACTCGTGAACCTGAGTCATGTGTGATAAAAGGTGACACAATAGAAGTTGTGACAAAAGCCCACACAGACCTTTGGCAACGCACATATTACCATTTCCAGAACGACAACGCTCCTGTCTTCCAGATGAAGACGAAGGAGAAGTTCTTCAGTTTTATCGTGAAGACTGACTTCACGGAAAGTCATCATCGCTTTGACCAGTGTGGTGTGGTTATGTATCTCGATTCAGAAAACTGGCTGAAGGGAAGCATCGAGTATGAGAATGAGCAGTTCCAGCACCTCGGTAGCGTAGCTACAAACCACGGCTACAGCGACTGGGCAACGACAGCCATCCCTGCTGATGTAAAGAGTATGTGGTATCGTCTCTCACGCCGTGAGGATGATTTCTGCATTGAGTGCTCAACAGATGGTAAGGAGTGGAGTCAGATGCGTGTCTGCCATATGTACGAGGCAAAGGATGAGGTCAGCTTTGGTATCTATGCCTGTTCGCCAGAGGAGTCTTCATTCAAGGCTACATTCACTAATATGCAGTTGACTGAATGTGCATGGAAGGCTCATGATGGTCAGCAGCCAGACTAAGTGATAAGAAAACATTCAAATGAAAAAAGCACTTGCACTATTCTTGCTTTGCCTTCTCACAATAGGAGTGCAGGCACAACTGAAACCTCGTGTGGTCATTCTAACCGACATTGGGAGACCTGACCTTGAGCCTGATGATACTGAGTCTCTGGTTCATCTGCTTTGTTATGCCGATAGGCTGGAGATCGAGGGCATCATCACCTCTACAGGTTGGAACTGCGACCCCTATCCTACCGAGAGTGCCGCCTATCGTGACTCTGTGGTCGAAGCATACTCTAAAGACCTTCAGAATCTTTCACTTCGTTCTGGGCAAAAGCATTTTTATACTCG
>JAKSLL010000214.1 GCA_024401215.1 Bacteroidaceae bacterium | reverse complement strand
GGCTCGAATGTCACACCTCTCATGCCATAGCTCTGCTTTAGATATTCTGTACGCCACGCACAAAAAGCATTTGCCTGTTCCCAGCTCACACCCACAACAGGATAATCGTCATAGATTGGGCTTGAGAAATAATAGCGAGTATATTGATCAGTATATGAATTAGCAAAGTCATTGACCCACACTGTTGTATCAGGGTATACATTTACTACATAAGTGTTTACAAAATCCCATTCACTTGTCAACGGACGAGTGATTGTAGCACGTTGAATTCGGCCTTCATCATCGACAAAAGCAGTATCTTTTGTAATCAATATTTCCTCGTCGTAGTTTGTCGGAATATCTGTATTATAGTTTCTGCTCTCAGGATTCATACGATTTCGACGCAAGGCATACGACTTATAGTCGAATGTCTCATAACGGAAATTGAGCTGTTCGAAATCAAGATATTTCTCACCAGTAACAGGATTTGTTTTATACAAGCTCTCTATGGCACGTTCTTCATCTTCATCCGGACGTCGCCAAGGAATTGGCTTCGACCAATTGAGACGTGGTGTAATCGGCTCGCCATATTTGTCGGTATCAATAATGTAATCTTCATTGCCTCCGTATGCTGGATCGGCAAGACGAGTACGAATGATGGAATCTCGCACGTAATACACGAACTGACGATACATCGCATTCGAAACCTCTTTCTCATCCATCCAGAAAGCATCGACAGAAACACCTTTTGCCTCAGGAAGGTCACCCCAAAGCGAGTCCTGCTCCTGTGCACCCATCTCAACAGAACCTCGTTTTACAAGCACCATTCCATAAGGCGCTGGTTCATCAATAGCTCTGCCTCTGATGCCAGTCACTTCTCCTCCACTGCCACTCAACGACTTCGAACACGAAGCGAGTACTATGGAAACAAGTATCAACAATAATATTTTTTTCATAATAATCTTATGCTCTTATGCGGATGTCTTTTCTTTTTTTCTAATTCCATTTTATATGAATAGGATGCCATGAACTCATGACTACCCTTAGATGTCTTAGCAATTCCAGAAATGCCCATATCATAACTATAGTACAATCGGAACGCCTTGATGTTTGCACCTGCCATTAATATCAAAGCATCGTTTGTTCGATAAGAAACACCGCACCAGAATCTATTCTTGAACGTTGTTCTCAGTGTAAAATTGGCTTCTGTTACTGAACTGTTTGATCTTACTAAGACAGATGGTTGTATAACAAATAACGCATTATTTATATATATATTGCATCCAGCAATAAAATAAATTGTACTTGGCAATCGGAAAACCTCTTTTTGATATCCGTTTTGACCAGAAGTTGTCGTAATTAATGACGGTTCATTTAGATGCATTACAGAAAAGCCTCCATAAAAAACAGAGTTTCGAACTTTTCTTTCATAGTACAAACCTAATCCAATGTCAAATCCACTTCCTGAGACATCACTATGTGGTAAGCTGTCACGCAATGTCTCATAATCAGGATTGGGTATTGTATCCGAGGATTGGGTCGAAGAATTCTCTCCAAATCCATCAGCGAGAGAACTAATTCTTGAACCATTGAATTTCATTCTCACTGCTCCAACCTGCAATCCAACAGCAAAACGCCCCCCAAACAGCTTCATGCTATAAGAAGCCTGTCCGCTTGTGGTTGAACTTTCAAAATACTTTGTTCTGTCCTGTAACAGATTTGCCCCGAAGCCCAATCTTTTCTTTCCAAATTGGTATGGAGAATCTCCTGAAATAAATGTTCGCTGTGGAGCCTTATCCAAACCAGTCCATTGCAACCTATGTGATACAATAACATTAATAGCCGAATCACATCCAGCCATTGAAGGATTAAACTGGGTTGGAACTGCCCAATACATACTCGTTTGAATATCTGCCTGGGCTCTCAATGGAGCAAAGCAGAGTATCATCAAACATAAGAATATGTATCGCACAAGTTTTTTCATATTATTATAACGTCTAAATGCCATTTTTATTGTTTTTCGTGCACTTAACTACTATTTTTTAGTATTTTTAGCACGCAAACAATACAAAAAACATGTTTTTTAGCAGTTTTTTGAAAAATTCCTTTATTTATGAATACTATAAAATAAAGAAAATGAATAACTTTGCACAATAAATCTATATTTGACAATTAAAAAACTCTATATAAAACAAAAAATTTTATCATGAACAAGAAAATTTTTGTTATGTTGTGTGTTTGTTTGCTTGGTGCAATCAGCATGACATCATGTATCGACAACAAAGAGTCGGAATCGGTAACAAACATCCGTGAAGCAAAGGCAGAGCAGCTCAAGGCTCTCGCTGCATTATCTGATGCTCAAGCTCAAGCTGCTAAAATTTTAGCTCAAGCTCAGGCTACTCAGGCTCAAGCAGAAGCACTTCTTGCACAAGCTAATGCAGAACTAATAGCTACAAAGGCTGAAGAACAAAGACTTGCAAACGAACTTTTAGCACTCCAGATTGCATATGAGAAAGCTTTGCAATATGCAAAAGAAGAGGCAGAACTCGCAAAATATAGAGCA
>JAKSLL010000213.1 GCA_024401215.1 Bacteroidaceae bacterium | reverse complement strand
CACATATTTCATTATATGGAAGAGACATCGAAATGTCCGTCAAATGATTTAGGTCACTGAACACGCTTACCTTGCCGAACTTTGTAACACCAGTCAGCAGAGCAAACTTTATACAACTATCCATTGACTTGAGAGCTCCATAGAACCCTTTCAAAATACCACGAAAAGAATCCTGTAATTCACTATTGCCAATGGCTTGAAGCAATGGTTTATCGTATTCATCCACCAAAATAACCACACGTTGTCCTGTCTTCTCGCAAGCACGACGGATGACGCCTTCAAATCTCTGACCGAAAGTTTTCTCATTAGGATTACCCCCATACAAATCCTCTGCATCTGAAAGAAACAAGTTGAGACGGCTCTCCAAAACAGCTGCAGCATCATATTTCTCAGCATTCAGATCCATGTGAAGTATAGGGTGACAAGTCCAGTCTTTTTCAAGCTGTTCAATAGCTAACCCTTCGAACAGCTCTTTCTTCCCTTCAAGATATGCCTTAATTGTAGATAAAAGCAGTGACTTACCAAATCGGCGAGGACGAGAAAGAAAGTAATACCTTCCTTCATTTACCAACTTATAAACCAGACGAGTCTTATCTACGTAAAGATATCCATCCTTACGCAGACTCTCGAAGTTCTGTATGCCTATCGGCAATTTCTGCATAGCATCCATTGTGGCTTTGTTATATTTTATACAAAGGTAATCAACCTTTGTAAAACAAACAAACATTCCAAATACTTTTTAGTGGCATTGATTCCACTTCAATGAAAAGGGCTGGCTCAGTCAACTGAGCTAAGCCAATAATGATTATATTAAGGAAATAGTATTTCTCTTCGTAAATTTCATTGATTTATCTTATCTAATTGGTGCCGCACTGCAGCCTATATGCGGGTGTTGCTATCAAAATTCATACCGATACAAACGATTTGCATCCTTCTGCTGTTCCGACAATTTAGACTCCATTGAGTTGCATCTATAAATTTCGAGGGAATGCAGGAATATCAGCACTGGAAAAACAGTCGACACTGTTGGCCGTTTTTCCAGTACAGATGTAACAAAAATTCTATTTTTACCATAATCACACTAACAAACATGAGATAATTTGGTTCTTAAATAGAAAGAACATACCTTTGTACTGAAAAAATAGTCAACAGTGTCGACAGTTTTTTTAGTAAACACGAATTAAAAACTCATTCATCCTTACGCAGACTCTCGAAGTTCTGTATGCCTATCGGCAATTTCTGCATAGCATCCATTTTGGCTTTGTTATATTTTATACAAAGGTAACAACCTTTGTATAACAAACATTCCAAATACTTTTTAGTAAGCGGAAGAATAAATAAGTTTTAATAGATATACACTGTTTCGAGACTGCATCATACTTTATTATTCAATTTCTATCCGTACAATTCAAACAACAAAAAGTGCCACACATGGAATGTTCTCCAAATGTGGCACTCTAACTTTTAATATGAAAACCTAAAATATTAGGTCTATTGACCTCGGAAGCATCTATATTTAGAATCTGTGACTACTTTGTTTTGTTAGCTGCGGAACTTAAGAGCTCCGCAACTAAGTAGAAAAGATCAAAAGAAGCTTTATGAGATTACTGTTCTGCAGCACCTCCTCTGTATGCAGGGTTCTGGTCGCAGAGTGGGTTCTTGTCAATTTCATCCTGTGGGATAGGCATATCCATCTTCAGCTCGTTGTAGTCGAAGTCACGGTATGTCCAAGGATAGTTCTTATAAGCGTCACCTGATGTGTTGTCCTTAGGATAATTTGTAGCGATATGATCAGCCATGAAGCCTGAACGCTGCATATCTGGACGGAGACACCATTCGCAGTTGAACTCCTTACGACGCTCTTCGTTTACGGCAACCTTCCATACTGGAGAGTTAAATGCTTTACCCTTGATGTTCTTCTTAGCATAAGCTGTGTAGTATTCCTTTGCAGGAGTTACATTAACTGTTGCAGTGTTGAATGGAATAGGGTAAGAAGTCATCTGTGACTTGCCATACTTCTCTGCAAGAGTATTGAACCATGCAACATAAGATGTCTGATCATTGATTCCAACTTCCTTGTTACCGAATGCACGAGCACGAATCTCGTCAAGCTTAGACCAACCTTCAGAGGAATCACCGCCATCAAGAATGAAGCAGCACTCAGCATAGTCAATAAGAACGTTTGCATAGCGCTTCCAGTAGATGTTTGTAGGAGACCACATACACCAGCCCCATGAGCCTGTACCGTTGAGGTCTTCTGCAGATGCGTTACGCCAGAACTTTGTTGACCAGATAGCTGGAGCATATTCACCGTTGTTGAAGTGGAACTGACGTGTTTGAGTGTCATCCGCAACATTGCCATTAGCGTTCTTTTTACCAAGCTCTATCTGGAGGTATGGGTGGTAACCCCAGTTAGTAGCTGACTTTTCGATTCCATACTTAGCAAGGTCAGCCTCAGGAACTGCACCTGTTACACAAGATGCATCACGACGCTTGTCACCCTTCTCAAAGCTTGCGTACCATTCCCATGAGAGGTAGAGTGAGCCCCA
>JAKSLL010000212.1 GCA_024401215.1 Bacteroidaceae bacterium | reverse complement strand
CGGAGCAAGTTCATCAGGAAGAGCGTTATCTACGCTGGTAGAATTTGATGCTGATTACATTGCAGTATATGAAGATTATAGCGGCGAGCAAAAACATGTCAAAAGAAACCAAAAATATAAGGTACCTCTTTATGCTTATATAGGTTACAATGATGACACTTTATACAACCCTGAAATACAAAATACAAACTTCAAGAAAGAGATTGAACGCTTCTTCCGAGAACATGAGACCATCTTTGTAGATGATGAAGGTAACTACACCATAGGTAAAGACATTAAGGGTACATTCGCTCACAATTCGCGTTCAGCCTCAGGTAAGTTTATCATCAATACAAGTTACGAGTTTGAAGAGAAAAGCATTCAGGAATTTATATCAGCATGGAAAAGTGCAGAACTTGATCGTATGATTAACATAATGCTGAACGGCACCATAAATCATCAGATAGAATGTGATTACGTCATCACACGTAATGCTGACGGTACAGTATATCAGATAGACTATCAGGGAGAGGGTACATTCGATCTTGTTGCTAATGGAGTAAAAAGATTCCATCGTGATTTTGGTGAAATTCCTTATTTTTCTGTTTTATTCTATTATGATGAAGACTTTCTTGATATAACCGAAGATAATCTCACGGTTGGACCATTGGTTTTCTATCAAGGTTCTGGTTCAAGAAGAGACGCGGCGAATTACACCGATGAACATGGTCGAGGAACAGTCAAACTACAATACACCAAGAAGATAAAGGTAAACAAATAATATATTTCAGACAATGAAAACGAACAATAAATATAATATAATAAGGAAGAAACTAAGCATAGTGCTCTGTATTCTTGCCGTTCTTCCATTGTGCAGCCTCACAGCTATGGCGCAGGACGATCCTTCACTATACATTGCAGGAGAACTCGTAACACCTGCCAATGCCAATGATGTACTGAACGATGGAGGAAGCGTCAGATACGATGCAGCAACCAAGACGCTCACTCTCACCAATGTCAATATCATCACCGAGGGTGACTACAGCGGCATAGAGTCAATGCATGCCGTAAGCACACTGCGCCTTGTGGGCAGCAACAAACTGGGCGAGATACTGCTACGCATGAACTACGGCGAGACCGCCACAATATGTGGCAGTGGCTTTAACGACCGTCTGGAGATAACAAACGTAAAAAACGGCATCGCCATACAGGCATGGCCTTTCGACTATGAGGCTACACAGCCAAGTCCAGGACTAATCATTCACGACTGCACAATCAACATTAATGCCGCATGGACGGGATTGGAAGGCCGTGGCATTCTGAAGATTGAAAATGCCAGTGTTTCTGCCGTGGGACGTGAGGATGGTTCCATCGTTGGATGGAATGATTTGGTATTGGGCAACAAGATGAAAATCACTTCGCCTGCTGGTGCTTATTTCGAAGAAAACATTCATACCATCACCTTAGATGGTAAAGAACCTTGCAAGTCGCAGGTCACCATCAAGAGCGAGATGGCTGATGTGTTGCCTGATAACTCACTGCTCCTTTATCAATTGGACGGAACTGTAGTGGCATACGCCTTTGATGACGAGCCTGTAATATCCTATTGTGGAGACTACCTTGTCATGACTGCTGCAAGCACCTCTGTTGAGTATCATCTTGCAACCCTCCGCAAGATAGCCTTCGCTGATGAATGGAAAACAGCACTCGGTATCAGCGAAATAATAATCCCCGACACAGAGTTCTCCTTCTCCGATGAGGGTGCCAAAGTGCGTGGTGAGAAGCCTGGTACTCCATTCTACGTATTCGACATGAAGGGCATGAAGTGCGCCGAAGGTACTATCGACGCCGAAGGCAAGGCAAACATCAGATTGTCAAGTCTTCCTTCTGGAATATATATAATAAAGACTCAGTCCACATCGTTCAAGATTAAGAAGTAATAGTCAAGGTAATATCTCAAGGAAATGGAAGCAAATATACCTAACGCAGTACAGCGCGTGCAAGCTGTCTGCTAAACCAATCGGCATTGACATTTCACGCCTAACACCTGTTTGCTGTTCTATTTCCCTAAACATCTTTCTTTGCTCAGGTGTATATTTTTCAATCTCCTCTTGAAGTACTTGTACTCGCTCATTTAATTCATCTGATGTAAAGTTTGTATTGGAGTATTCTTTCTTTGCCTCAGACATTGCTTGTGCTCGACTTGTATATCTACTTCCACCACCTTCATTTTTTGTTAAGGTTTTCCTAATAAATTGTTCCTCTCCAAAGTTATTCCTCACAAAGTACGGCAAATTGCCTTTTGCCTGCATCTTTTGCAAGCGCCCAGCATTCTCTTCCATCCATCCTGTAAACTCCGCTGGCAACTCCGTAACCTCACCACTCCATTTCCAGTTGCTCAAATCCTCGCCATTTACCATCTTGCGTAGGTATTCATCCATTTCGCTATCTTTTGGCGTGATAGGCACAGCAACACAGCGGCATTGAGGATGCCAGCCCGGAAAGTCAAACCACTTTGGGAACTTCTTCTTGTTGAATGTGTCGCAAATATCCACAAAATGGACTCCGTTTTTTGTCGACGCAGGATGGAAATACTAAATAACTCTTCGTTTCTTTG
>JAKSLL010000211.1 GCA_024401215.1 Bacteroidaceae bacterium | reverse complement strand
AATGTAATGGCGAAGGTGTCCATGTTTGTTGTGACTATACAGGCAAGAAGCGCTGTCCTTCATGCTATGGCATAGGGTACAAGTAGGGCTATCAAATAAATATTTGCGTTCAGAAAAGATTTCCGCATAACCTTGCAAAAGATTGCTCTGCAAAGTTATGCGGAATTTGTACATGTGGGGAAAAATCACACAAACATTTCTTCTGCTACCAGCGATGGCAGAGACGCATTGATTATATCACCTTTCCATCCCAAAGGTCTCTTAAAAACTCTTTAGCAGGTACGATGTCAATGCCATTCATTTTACGCTTGTATTTATCAAGTGAAACGATATACAGTTTAGCATCAGGATAATCCTCGCTGAATGCCTTAAGACCATGTGTGTGTCTTGACTTTACTTCTTCAGACGACTTGAATTCTATTGCCACTCGGCCGTTGCCGATAATGGCATCCACCTCATAACCACCTGATGTGCGCCAATAAGTAAGCTTCTCCTCGGAATGAGTATATCCGAGGTATGCAATTATCTCTTGGATGATGAGATGCTCAAAAGCATGACCATAATCATCTGAGCCTGGTTTAAGGTTAGAGCGATGGCAGAGATAATTGGCAACACCAACATCAAACAGATAGAATTTGGGAGCAGCTATTGCTCTTCGTTTGTTTGTTGCAGTGAATCCAGGAATGAAATAGCCAACAAGTGTGTCTTCAAGGATAGAGAAATACTCCTTCACTGTGCGCTGGTCGATACCACAGTCCTGTGCAATATTCTTATATACAAGCATTTCTCCATCACACCGAGCTGCCACCTCCAGAAAATGCGTGAAGGTATTGAGATTCCTTGTCAGTGCTTCTTGCTTAATCTCTTCATTAAGATAGACACCGATGTAGCCACGAAGACGCTGGGTGGCATTCTGTACCATATAATGACGTGGTATCATACCATTATTGATAGCACGCTCAAGATCAAAGTCAGGAATCTCGCCACTGACAAGCGGATACATCTGTTCTTTTGAAGCGCGACCTCCAAGCAAGTTCGTGCCAAGGCGTTTCAGCTTTCTTGCGCTCGAACCACTAAGAATGAAACGAATACCTTTCCGCTGAATGAGGTAATGCACCTCATCCAAGAGCTGTGGCAGTTTCTGTATCTCGTCTATTACAACTGTATCTTCTGGTCCGAAGTCCTCTAACTCCTCAGAAAGCAGTTCTGGATGACGTAGCAAGCGTTCAAATTCTGCGGGACGGAGAAGGTCATAGTATCTGCAATTAGGGAACTGCGATATCAGCCATGTTGTCTTACCTGTTTGACGCGCACCCCATAAGAATACGCTGTCACCATTCTCATCTTCAAGGCTTAATTTGCGGATATACATACAATGAAATGTTATTTTATCAAGATAAAATTACAATAAGATGCTGCAAAAGTAGCAAATTCTTTTTAATTGAACAAGAATTTGAGTGATAAAATAACAATCTTTAGTATAAAAGACTAAACTGCGCAAGGAATAAACTATGTGGCTTATATGCCAGGAAATACTATGGCATGTAAATACACCCATAATAAAAGGATTATTGACACCACCGCGTTTGCGCTCAGAAAAAGAATTCCGCATAACCTTGCAAAAGATTGTTCTGCAAAATTATGCGGAATATAATGTAATGTCTTTCTTACATTTTATTCTTACCCCGATTCCCCAACATCTTAATGGATTCAAGATATGCCTCTTCAACTGGTGAGAGCGTATTTACTTGCCATTTGCGGTATTCTGTTTCGGCTTTGTCCATAGCCTCTTTATGGCTTACGCTACCAGCACCAACAAGGAGTTGGTTGCCTGATCCGGAGAGAATACTGTCCAGTTGCTGGATGTAATCGCTCATGTAAGTAGGAATATGACGAAGTGCCTGTACTTCTGCGAAATCGAAGTAACCGGAAACGATGTTGTTCAATATCTTCAATTCATCAGACGAGAGATAGTTTTTGGCAATTTGTGCATCACGAAGCGTCGGCCATTTGCCTTTGAACGATGTCATTCCCATGAAATCCTTTTCTGCATCTGCGCGATTATATATGACTTCGGCAGCCGTATGTCCATGAGCTGCATAATGAAGTTTGTTCTGCACTATCTTGAAGAATTCAATGGATTGTGAACTGCGAGGATCATAGTCAACGGCTGTTGCATAAATGTCAAGCACCTGACGATAGATGACCTTCTCAGAGGAACGGATGTCACGAATACGATCAAGCAGTTCTTTCCAATATCCACCGCCACCGAGCTGTTTCAGACGTTCGTCATCCATGGCAAATCCCTTGATAAGATATTCTTTCAAGATGGATGTTGCCCAACGACGGAATTCAATTGCTCGACGGCTGTTGGCACGATAACCAACCGCAAGTATCACATCGAGTGAATAGAAATTCACTGGTTTGAATTTAGTAATGTGCATTTTTTGCACATTACTATCTTCGTCCAGTTCTCCATCTTTGAAAATCTTTGCAATATGCTTTACTACAACAGTTCTGTCCTTGCCGAACAACTCTGCTATCTGCTCTTGTCTTAACCATACGCTTTCACCTGTCTGCTTCACTTCCAGTCGTGTTTGTCCGTCCTGACTCTGGAAGAGTACAATGTTGTTCTGTTCCATTATTTCTTTGTTCTGCAAATA
>JAKSLL010000210.1 GCA_024401215.1 Bacteroidaceae bacterium | reverse complement strand
TTAATATTTCGCAAATATAAGTTAAAGTAATTCAAAAAGCAATTTTTTGTTTTATTTTTTCATGGTTTTGGGAATAAAAAGTTAATGGACATGGCATTTTTGTCTCTTTTTCCTTACATTTGCATCAAATAATCAAAAATACTAACCGATGAATAAGCGAAAAATACTCAAGACTTTGATGCTGGGATTGGCTTCGATTGCTGTTATGCCTTCTTCAGCTCAGCTCACAACAAACTATGGCATTCAGTACCTGCAGGGGCAGAGTGTGGATATGAGTCAGCAGTTTAGTGACTTCAGCAATATTTATTTCTTTGCCGACAGTATGGCAAGTTTCGATACTGCCACAGGAAAGGGCACACTCAAGTGGAAGCGCGAGCAGCTCATGCCGCGTCAGGCGTTCAATGCAAATACCTATCTGCATCAGCCGCTTCAGATGCTTGACTTCCCTGATGCTGCTTACGACAACGACCCTGTGATGCAGTTCGCCCTCGAACCTGTTGATGCGCGCACTATCCGAGTGAGGGTTTACACCTCGCCTGTTGTGCCTAAAGACAACTACGATGACGACCCGATGCTTGCAGGCAAGCCTGCTGATGGCAGTTCGTTGTGGAAGAAGTCAAAGACAGCCGAAGGTGTTGTTTATTCCTCTGCCGAAGGAAGTGTGGAGATAAAGAGTTACCCTTGGCGCATTATCCTCAAAGACAAGAACGGCAAGGAGCTTACCCGCACTCGAGTGTGGAGCGACAACGACTCCACTCAGGTGAAGGTGCCTCCTTTCATGTTCATGAAACGTGGCTCCGACAACAGCCGCGCCATCAATCCTGTGTTCTCTCTTGCTCCTGGTGAGAAGATATACGGATGCGGCGAGAGTTTCACATCTTTAAATAAGGTGGGGCAGAAGGTCAACCTCTTTGTAACCGACCCTCAAGGACCTGAGACTCCCGATATGTATAAGCCTATACCATTCTTCTTCAGCAATAAGGGTTATGGCATGTTTATGCACACCGCAGCCCCTGTGACATGCGACTTCGGACAGTCCTATATCGGTGCGACAAAGCTGTTTATGGCTGACGAGGAGATGGACTTCTTCATCTTCTTTGGCGAGCCAAAGGACATACTCTCTGAATACACAAACATCGTAGGTCGTGCAGAGATGCCGCCTCTGTGGTCGTTTGGTACATGGCAGAGCCGTATCACATATTTCTCTGAGCAGGAAGGTCGTGATGTGGCTAAGAAGCTTCGCGACTTGCGGATTCCTACTGATGTCATACATTTCGATACAGGATGGTTCGGTGTTGACTGGCAGTGTGACTATGAATTTGCTAAAGACCGTTTCAAGAATCCTGCAAAGATGCTCTCCGATTTGAAGAAAGATGGCTTCCATGTCTGTCTGTGGCAGCTCACCTATTTCACACCGAAGAACAGGTATTTCAATGAGATAGTAGAGAAGGGCATGTGCGTGAAGAACGACAAGGGGCAGCTGCCTGTGGAGGATGCTGTGCTCGACTTCACTAACGCTGAGACTGTTAAGTGGTATCAGGAGAAGCTTGCTGGACTTCTGAAGCAGGGTGTCGGTGTCATAAAGGCTGACTTTGGCGAGGCAGCACCTTACTATAATGGCGTGTATAGCAATGGTCGTACAGGAATGTATGAGCATAACCTCTATCCTGTTCGCTACAACAAGGCGGCTTACGACATCATCAAACAGACAAACAATGGCGAAGGCATCATCTGGGCACGTTCGGCATGGGCTGGCAGTCAGCGTTACCCTCTGCATTGGGGTGGCGACGCTGCAACAACAAATACTGGTCTTGCTGGTGACATCCGTGGCGGACTGAGCTTTGGCATGAGTGGATTCACCTTCTGGAGCAATGATATGGGCGGCTTCGTGACAAAGAGTCCGGAGAATCTCTATCGTCGATGGCTCCCATACGGATTCCTCACAAGCCATTCACGCGCTCATGGCGTTGATACCGAACCATGGCTCTACAACGATGAGTTTGTCAATTATTATCGTGAGTGTGCCGAACTGAAGTATAAGCTCATGCCATACGTCTATGCTCAGGCAAAGCAGAGCGTGGAGCATGGATGGCCTATGCAGCGCGCCCTTCTGCTCGAATATCCTGACGACCCGGGTGCATGGACTGTAGAGGATGAATATCTCTTTGGTTCGCAGATGCTTGTTGCTCCAATGCTTGAGGATGGCACAGGCAGAGATGTCTATATCCCGGGCAAGGAGAAGTGGATTGACTATCAGACAGGCAAGGTTTACTCTTCTGGATGGAATCACATCGAATGTGGTCGCCTTCCTATCATCATTCTCATCAAAGATGGCAGCGCAATTCCTCATGTGCCTGTAGCGCAAAGCACCGACCGCATAGACTGGAATGCTGTTGAATGGAAGACCTACAAGGCAGACAAGACTCAATGCAGGGGATGGCTCTGCCTTCCTTCTGACGGCAAGCTTCAAGAGGTGGAGAAATAAAGAGAAGACTTAAGACTCACCCCAGTCCTCCCTGTGAGGGAAGGGGCGCCATTCGGAGTGGTGGCTACTGAGATCAAAGCCTAACGGTGTATAGGTGTCCATTCGTCAAATGTAGTCCGCTGAACTTGATTTAAATAAGGAATGAAGATTTACCAATGACAGTTAAACGCATTGCTAAATCTTCATTCCTTTTTCTT
>JAKSLL010000021.1 GCA_024401215.1 Bacteroidaceae bacterium | reverse complement strand
ACACGAAAGTAGATTAAAGAAAAGTTTAAGAATTAGTATCGGTTAGCAATAAGTTCGAGAGAATTTCCATGTATTTTTCATACAACTATAGACTTTTAGGACACCTTGAAACAGCGATACGAGCGAGGAATAAAAAAGGAGGGCAAAACAACAAGAAATAGAAATTGTAGATATAATAAGGCAGATAACCGAATGAAAAAAAGAAAGGACAGGATCACGAATCAAGAAAAAACGCAGAAAGCATATATAAAATTAGAGGGAAAAGCACAAAAAAAGACCACCTGATTTCTCAAGCGGTCTTAATATAATCAATTTTGAATGATTACTCAGCAGGTGTCTCAGCTGGAGCCTCTGTAGCCTCCTCAGCAACTGTTTCTTCAACAGCTTCTGCCTTAGGAGCAGACTTGCGAGAACGACGAGTACGAGTCTTCTTAGCCTCTGTCTTAGCCATGTTCTCATCAAAGTCAACAAGCTCGATGAATGCCATTTCAGCATCGTCTGATGGACGGCGACCAAGCTTAATGATACGAGTGTAACCTCCAGGACGATTTGCAACTGCAGTAGCTACAGGGCCGAAAAGCTCAGTGATAGCGTACTTATTCTGAAGATAGCTGAATACAACACGACGAGAAGCTGTAGTGTCCTCCTTTGACTTTGTAATCAGCGGCTCAACATATACACGAAGAGCCTTTGCCTTTGGAAGTGTAGTAGTGATTCTCTTGTGCATGATAAGAGATGTTGCCATATTTGACAACATTGCAGCACGGTGAGAATGCTTACGACCAAGGTGATTAAATTTCTTATTGTGTCTCATTTTTTAATTAGTCTTTGTCTAATTTATACTTAGAAATATCAGTTCCGAATGAAAGGTTCAAGTCCTCAAGCAATTCGTCAAGCTCTGTGAGTGACTTCTTACCAAAATTACGGAACTTAAGCAAGTCTGTTTTGTTAAATTGTACGAGATCGCCAAGAGTCTCAACATCAGCAGCCTTCAAACAATTGAGAGCGCGAACAGAGAGATTCATTTCGACAAGCTTAGTCTTAAGCAACTGACGCATACGCAATACTTCCTCATCGAACTGATCATTACCATCGATATCAGCATTCTCAAGAGTAATCTTCTCATCAGAGAACAACATAAGATGATAAATAAGGATTCTTGATGCCTCTTTAAGAGCATCCTTTGGATGAATAGAACCATCAGTTGTAATCTCAAGAACCAACTTCTCATAGTCAGTCTTCTGAGCTACACGATAGTTTTCAACTGCGAACTTGACGTTGCGAATAGGAGTATAAATTGAGTCAATAGCAATTTCGTTGATTTCCTTGCAGAATTCACGATTCTCATCAGCAGGAACATATCCACGACCTTTATTGATGCTCAATTCAATTTCCAATGTTGCTTGAGGATCCAAATGACAAATTACCAAATCAGGATTTAACACTCCAAATCCGTTAAGATACTTGTTGATATCTCCAGCCTTAAACTCGGTTGAATTCTCGATTGATATTGATACCTTTTCAGATTCAAAATCATCAGCCACTTGCTTGAATCTAACTTGCTTAAGATTCAAGATAATGTTAGTTACATCCTCTTTAACACCTGGAATTGTAGAGAATTCATGCTCCACACCAGCAATACGAATTGTATTGATGGCAAATCCCTCAAGTGATGAAAGAAGAACACGGCGGAGAGGATTACCGATTGTAATACCGTAACCAGGCTCCAAAGGACGGAATTCAAACTTTCCGTACTTATCGTCCGCTTCTAACATTACGACTTTTTCTGGTTTTTGAAATGCTAATATCGCCATTTGTTTATTTATTATTTAGAGTACAACTCGACAATCATCTGCTCCTTGATATTCTCTGGGATGTCTGCACGCTCAGGCATGTGAAGGAACTTACCACCCTTAACATTCTCATCCCACTCAATCCAAGGATACTTGCTGTGATTAAAGCCACTGAGAGCATTATCAATAACTTCAAGGCTCTTAGACTTTTCTCTAACAGAAACAATCTGACCTGGCTGAACTGAATAAGAAGGAATATTAACAACCTGTCCGTCAACAACGATGTGCTTATGACTTACAAGCTGACGAGCAGCAGAACGTGTAGGAGCAATACCAAGACGGTAAACTACATTGTCAAGACGAGACTCTAAAAGCTGAAGAAGAACTTCACCTGTAACTCCTGACTTAGTAGAAGCTTTTTCAAAAAGATTACGGAACTGACGCTCAAGAACTCCATAAGTATATTTAGCTTTCTGCTTTTCTGCAAGCATGAGACCATACTCTGAAGACTTCTTACGACGATTGTTACCATGCTGACCTGGAGCAAAATTTCTCTTAGACAATACCTTATCTGGTCCAAAGATTGCCTCACCGAAACGACGAGAAATTCTTGATTTAGGTCCAATATATCTAGCCATATTTATCTTAATAATTTAATGCTCGGATCTTATATTCGCAGCAGCCACCGCAGAAAGGAAAAGATGCGGTATAAAAGAATAAAGATCCACGCATAATTCGAAAATTAAACTCTTCTTCTCTTAGGAGGACGACATCCGTTATGTGGAAGTGGAGTAACGTCGATGATCTCAGTTACTTCGATTCCTGCTGCATGACAACCACGAACAGCAGCTTCACGACCATTACCTGGACCCTTGATATAAGCCTTCACCTTGCGAAGTCCAAGATCAAAAGCAACCTTAGCGCAGTCCTGAGCTGCCATCTGAGCAGCGTATGGAGTGTTCTTCTTTGAACCACGGAAACCCATCTTTCCTGCAGCTGACCAAGAGATAACATTACCTTCACTGTTAGCAAGAGTAACAATGATGTTGTTAAATGAAGAGTGTACATGAAGCTGACCCTCTGCAGTAACCTTGACATTTCTCTTCTTTGCAGAAGTTGTTTTCTTTGCCATATTAAAAAATTATTATTTAGTAGCCTTTTTCTTATTTGCAACTGTCTTCTTCTTACCCTTACGAGTACGAGCATTGTTCTTTGTGCTCTGACCGCGTACAGGAAGACCAAGACGATGACGGATACCACGATAGCAACCAATATCCATCAGACGCTTAATGTTAAGCTGGATTTCAGAACGAAGGTCACCTTCTACCTTGTACTCAGCTGCAATAACCTCACGGATCTTACCAGCCTGATCGTCATTCCAATCCTTAACTTTAATATCCTTATCTACGCCAGCCTTTTCAAGGATTTTGACTGAGCTGCTGCGACCAATACCAAAAATGTATGTGAGCGCAATTTCACCTCTCTTATTTTGTGGGAGGTCTACACCAACAATTCTTATTGCCATATCTTAATTAAATTTCGAATTCTTACAAAAGAATTAACCCTGACGCATCTTGTACTTAGGATTCTTCTTATTAATTACAAACAGACGACCTTTACGTCTTACGATTACGCAATCAGGTGTACGCTTCTTCAATGATGCTCTTGTTTTCATATTTTGATTTTATTTATATCTAAATACTATTCTTCCTTTAGAAAGGTCATAAGGAGACATCTCAACCTTAATCTTATCACCAGGCAAAATCTTGATGTAATGCATTCTCATCTTACCTGAGATATGAGCAATTATCTCATGACCATTTTCCAATTCAACACGAAACATTGCATTAGACAATGCTTCAACGATAGTTCCATCCTGTTCAATAGCAGACTGTTTAGCCATACTTTATAAAGATTTTTCTCTTAATACTTTTTCAATTTCTTCAAATGACGAAAGAATGTCAGCTTTTCCCTTGCGAACACATACTGAATGTTCGAAATGCGCTGCGGGTTTACTATCACGAGTAATAATACCCCACATATCTTGCTGCATGTAGATATCAATAGCACCCATAGTAATCATTGGCTCAATGGCTATACACAAACCATTTTTAAGCAAGATACCATTTCCTCTTTTACCATAATTAGGAACCTGAGGATCTTCGTGCATCTCTTTACCTATTCCATGACCGACGAATTCACGAACAACTCCATAGCCTTGCGCTTCGCAATGAGTCTGAACTGCATAAGAAATATCACCTATTCGATGTCCTACTATAGCTTGTTCAATTCCCTTATACAAAGATTCTTTAGTAACACTAAGAAATTTCTTAATTTCATCTGAAACTTGACCAACTTCGAATGTGTAACAAGAATCGCCACAATATCCGTCTAGTTTGACTCCACAGTCTATAGAAACTATATCGCCATCTTTTAGACAAACATCACCAGGAATTCCATGAACTACTTGATGATTGACAGAAGTGCAAATGCTTGCAGGAAACTCCGGACCGTAAGGATTAGGAAAACCCTTAAAAGTAGGGATAGCTCCATTATCTCTGATAAATTCTTCAGCAATTACATCTAACTGTTTTGTAGTAACACCTGGCTTTATAACTTTAGCAAGTTCCGCAAGAGTTTTACCTACAAGTAAATTTGCCTTACGCAACAGTTCAACTTCCTCGTCAGTTTTAAGATATACCATCTTTCAAAAGCAGAACTTAATGTTCACCACGAACACGACCTGTTTCAAGAAGTCCATCATAATGACGCATCATAAGGTGAGACTCAATCTGCATAAGAGTGTCGAGAACTACACCTACAAGAATCAAAAGTGATGTACCACCGAAGAAAGCAGCAAATTCTCTATGAATACCAAAGAAACCAGCAAAAGCAGGTAGAACGGCAATAAGAGCGAGGAAGAGAGATCCAGGAAGAGTGATGCGTGACATGATTGAATCAATATAGTCAGCAGTCTCAGTTCCAGGCTTAATACCTGGTATGAATCCATTATTACGCTTCATATCTTCAGCCATCTGTGTTGGATTGATAGTGATTGCAGTATAGAGATATGTGAAGAGCACAATCAATAAAGCAAAAATAGCATTGTACAAAACGCTGTTGTTATCAATCAGCATAGAAACCACTGAATTCAACTTATTACCAGAAAGAGTCGCTAATGTGGCAGGGATAAACATAATAGCCTGAGCAAAAATGATAGGCATTACATTTGCAGCATATGGCTTAAGAGGGATGTACTGGCGTGCACCTGAAATCTCACGTACACCAGCAATTCTCTTTGCATAATTTACTGGAACCTGACGGACACCTTGAACAAGAAGGATAGCTGCTGCAATTACAACAAGGAAAACCACAATCTCTACAAGGAACATTATCAGACCACCCTGACCTCCCCAGCGAGAGCCAAATTCTTCGATAATAGCGGAAGGGAAACGAGCAATAATACCAATCATGATGATGATAGACACTCCATTTCCAATACCACGGTCAGTAATTCGTTCACCTAACCACAAAACGAACATACTACCAGCAGCGAGAATAATTGTAGAGACAACCATAAACATATTCCAATCCAAAGAAGGGAAAATTGCTGTGCCGCCTGTAGTGTTCTTGAGGTTCAAAAGATAGAATACACCTTGGAAAAGAAGGATTGGAATAGTCAAATAACGAGTATATTGATTCATCTTCCTTCTACCACTTTCACCCTCACGCTGCATCTTCTGGAAATAAGGAACTGCTATACCAAGCAACTGAATAACGATAGATGCAGAGATATATGGCATAATTCCAAGTCCAAAGATAGATGCCTTAGAAAAAGCTCCACCTGAGAACATATCAAGAAGAGACATCAAACCACCTTCTGTCTGATTATGGAGTCCTTGAAGAGCCTCTGTATCGACACCTGGGAGAACCACATAAGAGCCAAAACGATAGATTGTTACAAACATAAGCGTTATGAGGATGCGAGTACGCAAATCCTCAATACGCCAGATGTTAGTAAATGTCTTAACAATCTTGATATCCTTAAGATTTTCGATTGCTTTTCCCATTATTTTAGAGTTTTACAGCGTTACCACCTTTTTCTGTGATTGCAGCTTCTGCCTTAGCAGAGAAAGCATGAGCTTCAACATCAATCTTAGATGTGAGTTCACCGTTGCCAAGAATCTTAACAAGCTGCTTCTTGTTAATGAAGCCTGCTTCAATAAGCTCCTTAATGCCAACCTTTGAAAGATTCTTCTCTTCAGCAAGTTTCTGAATAAGATCAATATTAATAGCCTTGTATTCAACACGATTAATATTCTGGAATCCGAACTTAGGTACACGACGCTGGAGAGGCATCTGACCACCTTCGAATCCAATCTTCTTCTTATAACCAGAACGCGCCTTAGCACCCTTGTGTCCACGAGTAGAAGTACGGCCCTTTCCTGAACCATAACCACGACCTACACGCTTGCTGTTGTGAGTAGCACCTTCAGCTGGTTTCAAATTATATAATTCCATTTCGATCTAAATTTTGTGTGTTTAATTTTAGTCAATAACCTCTACAAGGTGCTCTACCTTGCGGATCATACCACGCAAAGATGGAGAATCCTCACGCTCAACGACCCTATTAATCTTTCCAAGACCGAGAGACTCGAGAGTGCTCTTCTGATCCTGTGGACGACCAGCCTGTCCTTTAATCTGCTTAATTTTGATAGTTGCCATGATTATTCTTATCCTTTAAATACTTTTGTCAAATTAACACCACGGTTCTTTGCAACAGTCTTAGCGTCACGCATATTTGCGAGAGCAGCAATAGTAGCCTTTACAAGGTTGTGAGGGTTAGATGAACCCTTAGACTTTGCAAGAACGTCTGTAATACCAACACTTTCGAGAACTGCACGCATCGCGCCACCAGCAACAACTCCAGTACCTTCTGAAGCAGGCATAATGAGAACACGAGCGCCTCCGAATTTAGCATAAGACTCATGAGGAACAGTACCCTTAAGAACAGGCACCTTTACTAAATTCTTCTTAGCAGCTTCCTTTCCTTTTTCGATAGCAGCTGTAACTTCACCAGCCTTTCCAAGACCATAGCCAATAACACCGTTACCATCACCTACAACAACGATGGCTGCGAATGTGAATGTACGACCACCCTTGGTAACCTTAGTAACACGATTAATAGCAACTAAGCGATCTTTAAGCTCAGCATCGTTTTGTACTTTAACTTTATTTACCATAATCGTATTTTAGAATTTAAGACCAGCATTACGGGCAGCATCTGCTACCTCTTTAACTCTACCATGATACAAGTAACCATTACGGTCGAACACTACTGTAGTAATACCTGCTTCAATAGCCTTCTTTGCAATCATCTCACCAACTTTTGCAGCCTGCTCTGACTTATTCATCTTTTCGAATCCAAGTGAAGAAGCAGCAGCTAAAGTTTTCTGAGCATCGTCATCAATTACCTGTACATAAATCTGCTTATTGCTTCTGAAAACGCTCATTCTTGGGCGCTCAGCAGTACCAGAAATTTTATTGCGTACTCTATATTTAATTTTGAGTCGTCTTTCAATCTTTGTAATCATACTCTTGTCAATTTAATTATTTAGCATTTGCAGACTTTCCAGACTTTCTTCTTATAACTTCACCCTGGAAGCGAATACCCTTGCCCTTATAAGGCTCTGGCTTGCGGAATGAGCGAATCTTAGCACATACCTGGCCAAGAAGCTGCTTGTCTGCACACTCGAGCATGATAAGAGGATCCTGATTTCTCTCAGACTTTGTTTCAACCTTAACCTCCTTTGGCAATTCGAAAACAATTGCATGAGAATATCCAAGAGCGAAATCAAGAACATTGCCTTGATTGCTCACACGATAACCAACTCCCACGAGCTGAAGAGTTTTCTTGAAACCTTCAGATACACCGTAAACCATGTTGTTTACAAGTGAGCGATATGTTCCCTGAAGAGCATGACGCAACTTTGCGTTATCCTGCATCAGTTCTTCATTTTCAGCCATTGTTACCTGACCGTCCTCAATTGTAATCTTAATACATGGGTTAACTGGTTGTGTAAGTTCACCCTTAGGACCTTTTACAGTTACAATGTCATCCTTATGAGTTACAGTGACTCCTGCAGGAATAATAATAGGTAATTTACCAATTCTAGACATTATATTTCCTCCTTAATTAATATACATAACAAAGAACCTCACCACCAATCTTGAGTTCTGAGGCTTCTTTATCTGTCATAACACCTTTAGATGTAGATACAATTGCTATACCTAATCCATTAATAACTCTTGGCATGTCCTTGTAACCAGTGTACTTACGGAGACCTGGACGAGAAACACGCTTTAAGCACTGAATAGCGCTTACTCTTGTTTCTGGGTCATACTTGAGAGCAACCTTGATTGTTCCCTGAGGACCCTCTTCTACGAACTTGTAGTTCAAAATGTAACCTTTGTCGAAAAGAATCTTAGTGATTTCCTTCTTAAGGTTTGACGCAGGAACTTCTACAACCTTGTGCTTAGCCTGGATTGCATTACGAAGTCTCGTCAGATAATCAGCTATTGGATCTGTCATAAAATAAATTAAATTAATCGGGACTTATGCCCGACAATATTTAAAAATAAAATTAACTTAGACAAAATATCTATAAAACGCGTAAATTTACACGTTTTAGACAGTCATTTCATGTCATAAAGCGTGCAAAGTTACAACTTTTTATAATATGTTTATTAATTTATTGTTAAAACTAATTGAAAACAACGCATTTTTTAACAATAAATAACATTTGCGAGTCTAAATTGCTAATAAAGGGATTATAAAAAAGTTTACCACTCCCGAACCTGTGGTAAACCTTAATATTTCCAATTACCAGCTTGCCTTCTTAACACCTGGGATCAAACCAGCAGATGCCATTTCGCGGAACTGGATACGAGAGATTCCGAACTGACGGATATAACCTCTTGGTCGACCAGTAAGCTTGCAGCGGTTGTGAAGACGAATTGGGTTAGCATTTGCAGGGATTGCCTGAAGAGCACGAGCAGCCTCGTAAGCATCAATAGGATCCTGAGCAGTAGCAATAACCTTCTTAAGAGCAGCACGCTTTGCAGCATACTTTGCCACGAGCTTTGCACGCTTAACCTCGCGTGCTTTCATTGATTCCTTTGCCATATGAGAATTTACTTTTTAGCGTCCTTAAATGGAAGACCGAATGCCTTGAGGAGTGCATAACCCTCTTCGTCAGTCTGTGCAGATGTAACGAAAGTGATGTTCATACCCATAATCTTATCAACCTGGTCGATATTGATTTCTGGGAAGATGATCTGCTCAGTGATTCCGAGTGTATAGTTTCCACGGCCATCGAACTTAGACTCAATACCCTTGAAGTCGCGAATACGAGGAAGAGATACGCGGATAAGCTTCTCAAGGAACTCATACATACGCTCGCGACGGAGAGTTACCATGACACCGATTGGCATATGCTTACGAAGACGGAAATTTGAAATATCCTTCTTAGACATTGTTGCAACAGGCTTCTGACCAGTAATCTGGGCAATCTCGTTCATTGCAATCTCTATAACCTTCTTATCAGCAGTAGCCATACCAAGACCCTGGTTAACTACAATCTTCTTCAAAACAGGAATCTGCATTGGAGACTTGTAGTTAAACTGCTTCTGGAGTGCAGGAGCAATCTGCTCTGCATAAACATTCTTAAGTTGTGCAGTTGTACTCATTAAATAACCTCCCCTGACTTTTTAGCGAATCTAACTAATTTACCATTCTCACCCATCTTACGACCAATGCGTGTTGGCTTACCTGTCTTAGGGTCAACAACATTAAGGTTAGAGATATGGATTGGAGCCTCCTGCTCGATAAAACCTCCCTGTGGGTGTGCAGCACTAGGCTTAGTGCTCTTCTTGATCTTATTGACACCCTCGACAATAGCACGCTGCTTCTCAACAAGGACCTTGATGACCTTACCAGTCTTGCCCTTCTCGTTACCTGCGAGAACGTACACCATGTCGCCTTTCTTAATATGTAATTTACTCATTACCGTGATGACTTTTAATGATTAAAGTACTTCAGTAGCCAATGAAACAACCTTCATGTTAGCAGCACGAAGTTCACGAGCCACAGGACCGAAGATACGGCTACCTCTCATTTCGCCAGCATTGTTCAAAAGAACACATGCATTATCATCGAAACGGATATAAGAACCGTCAGCACGACGAACTTCCTTTTTAGTACGAACAATGAGAGCCTTAGATACTGAACCCTTCTTTACCTCACTTGTTGGAATAGCGCTCTTCACTGCTACAACGATAACGTCTCCTACTGTAGCGTAACGGCGTCTTGTGCCACCGAGTACACGGATACACAACACCTCGCGAGCACCGCTGTTGTCAGCGACCTGTAATCTTGATTCTACCTGTATCATAATTATTACTTAGCTCTTTCTACGATTTCTACTAATCTCCATCTCTTAGTTTTGCTCAATGGACGAGTTTCCATGATAAGCACAGTGTCACCAATGTGAGCATCATTCTTTTCGTCATGAGCATGGTATTTCTTTGTCTTCTGGACAAACTTACCATATATAGGGTGCTTCTCCTTGAATTTAGCTGCAACAACGATAGTCTTATCCATCTTATCGCTAGTTACAATACCCTGTCTTTGCTTTCTTAAATTTCTAGCTTCCATTTAGCTCAATACTTTATTTATTACGCTGTGTAAGCTCGCCCTTCATGCGTGCAATGTCGTGACGCAACTTCTTAATCTGAGAATTATCTGCAAGTGGAGCAACCTTGTTACCGAACTTCATATTGTCCAAATTAGCTGTCTCTACCTTGATGCGCTCAGCGAGCTCTTCTGTTGTAAGTTCTCTAATTTCTGAAATTTTCATAATTAAGCGTTTTTATCGTAATCACGACGTACAACAAACTTTGTAGTAGTAGGAAGTTTCTGAGCACCGAGTCGGAGAGCCTCCTTAGCGATGTCATATGAAACACCTTCAATCTCGAAAAGAATACGACCTGGCTTAGCTGGGAATACGTACTGGTATGGATCACCCTTACCTTTACCCATTCGGACGTCAGCAGGCTTCTTTGTGATTGGCTTATCAGGGAATATGCGGATCCAAACCTGTCCCTGACGCTGCATATAACGTGTGATAGCAACACGGGCAGCCTCAATCTGACGAGCAGAAATCCATTTAGTCTCAAGAGCCTTTATACCGAAGCTTCCGAAAGAAAGCTCAGTTCCTCTGTGAGAAACACCCTTCCAACGACCGCGACCTTTTTGCGGTCTTCTATATTTTTGTCTTTTTGGCTGTAACATATTAAATATCTTCTATGAACTGCTCCTCAGCATGAACAAGTCATGCATCGGATTGCAGTTAGATTAATTATTGCGGTTGTTAGACTTTCTATTTCTGAAACGACGACCACCGGCATTGTTATTGTTACCACGACCTGACTCCTTCTGCTGAGTGAAATTAGGAGTAAGATCCTGCTTGCCAAACTTCTCACCACGGCAGATCCAAACCTTGATACCAAGGAGACCAACCTTTGTGAGAGCCTCTGCGAGGCAGTAGTCGATATCTGCGCGGAGAGTGTGAAGTGGAGTACGTCCCTCTTTGTACATCTCAGAACGTGACATTTCAGCACCGTTAAGACGACCAGAGATCTGGATCTTGATGCCCTCTGCACCTGAACGCATTGTGTTAGCAATAGCAGTCTTTACAGCACGACGATAAGCGATCTTGCCTTCAATCTGGCGAGCGATGTTATTAGCAACAATCACTGCGTCGAGTTCTGGACGCTTAACCTCAAAGATGTTAATCTGAACTTCCTTGTCAGTAACCTTCTTGATCTCCTTCTTGAGTTTCTCAACCTCTTCGCCACCCTTACCGATAATGAAACCAGGGCGAGCTGTGCAGATTGTGATAGTAACGAGCTTAAGAGTACGCTCGATTACAATCTTAGAAACGCTTGCCTTCTCAAGGCGCTTGTTGAGGTACTTGCGGATTTTATTGTCCTCGAGGATATTATCACCGAAATCGTTTCCACCGAACCAGTTAGAATCCCAACCTCTTACAATACCGAGGCGGTTGCTTATTGGATTACATTTTTGTCCCATAATTAATTTTCCTCATTAGTTTTAGCGTCCACGAAAATAGTAACATGGTTAGAACGCTTGCGAATTCTGTAACCACGACCCTGAGGTGCTGGTCTCATGCGCTTAAGAGTTGCGCCTCCGTCAACAAAAATCTTAGAGATATATAATTCACCGTTTTCAGCCTTGCGATTATTCTTCTGCTCCCAGTTAGCAATAGCTGAACGAAGCAACTTCTCAAGATCCTTAGCAGCATCCTTGCTGTTGAACTTAAGTGTTGCAAGAGCTTTGCTCACTTCCATACCACGAACAAGGTCTGCTACATAACGCATCTTGCGAGGTGATGAAGGAACATTGCGAAGACTAGCGAAGTAAGCAGTCTTTTTGGCCTCTTTAATCTTCTCGGCCATTAATCTTTTTCTTGCTCCCATTATATAAATGTCTTATTTACTTGATTTGAAGCCTGTTTATTACTTCTTCTTATTACCAGCGTGACCGCGGAATGTACGAGTAAGTGCAAACTCACCGAGCTTGTGGCCTACCATGTTTTCAGTAATGTAAACAGGGATAAATTTATTACCGTTATGCACTGCAATTGTATGACCTACGAAATCAGGTGATATCATTGAAGCGCGAGCCCATGATTTGATAACGCTCTTCTTACCGCTCTCGTTCATAGCGAGAACCTTCTTCTCGAGCTTAACATTAATATATGGACCTTTTTTTAATGAACGACTCATATTCAGTTAACTTTATTACTTGTTACGTCTTTCAATAATGTACTTGCTTGACTGCTTCTTTGGTGCGCGAGTCTTGAGACCCTTAGCATAGAGGCCGTTGCGAGAGCGTGGGTGTCCACCTGTGTGACGTCCTTCACCACCACCCATTGGGTGATCGATTGGGTTCATTACAACACCACGGTTGTGTGGACGACGTCCGAGCCAACGACTGCGACCTGCCTTACCTGAAGACTCGAGCGCGTGGTCTGAATTGCTTACACTACCAATTGTAGCACGACAAACAGAAAGAACTTTACGAATCTCACCTGAAGGGAGCTTGATTACGCAGTAGCGACCTTCACGTGAAGTTAACTGAGCAAAGTTACCAGCAGAACGAACCATTTTAGCACCCTGACCTGGACGGAGTTCGATATTGTGAATCACAGTACCGACTGGAATGTTCTCAAGTGGAAGAGTGTTGCCAAGATCTGGAGTTGCATCCTTACCTGACATAATAGTTGCGCCTACCTTCAAACCATTTGGAGCAACAATGTAACGCTTTTCACCGTCAGCATAGAAAACAAGAGCAATACGAGCACTACGATTTGGATCGTACTCAATTGTCTTCACAACTGCAGGAATACCGTCTTTTTCTCTCTTGAAATCGACAATACGAATCAATCGCTTGTGACCGCCACCTCTGTAGCGTACAGTAATCTGGCCGGAGTTGTTACGACCGCCAGTGCTGCGCTTACCGAAAACAAGAGTTTTCTCTGGTACAGATGTAGTAACATCATCGAATGTACCAATAGCCTTGTGTCTTTGACCAGGAGTTACTGGTCTAAATTTACGAATACCCATTTGTTAAATTAAATGTTACTATAGAAATCAATAGTTTCGCCTTCCTTAAGAGTAACAATAGCCTTCTTGAAAGCCTTAGTGCTGCCCTTGATAACACCAGCCTTAGTGTAACGGCTCTTACGCTTACCAGCGTAGTTCATAGTGTTAACCGAAACTACATTTACGTTATACTTAGCTTCTATTTCTTTCTTAATCTCAATCTTATTGGCTGTAGGAAGTACAATGAAGCCGAACTTGTTGTTCTGCTTCTCTGAAATAGCGTTCATCTTCTCTGTAACCAACGGTTTTACGATATATGCCATATGTTACCTCCTTATTTGTTAAAAGTTTCATCAACCATCTTAACAGCACTTTCAGTCATAACAAGCACGTTTGCGTTCATTACTTTATAAGTATTGAGCGCACTTGCTGTCATAACTTCTACACGCTGAATATTACGGACTGACAAATTTACATTCTTTTTTACTTCTGACAAAGCGATAAGAGTCTTCTTGCCCTCAATTTTAAGATTATTTAACATAGAAACAGCATCTTTTGTCTTTGGAGCCTCAAAATCGAAGTCTTCAACGACAATGATAGAATTCTGCTGTGCCTTGTATGAGAGAGCGCTCTTGCGAGCAAGGCTCTTTACCTTCTTGTTAAGCTTGAACCAATAATCACGAGGCTTTGGACCGAAAACGCGGCCACCACCACGAAGAACTGGAGACTTGATGTCACCACGGCGAGCGCCGCCACCACCCTTCTGACGGATGAGCTTGCGAGTAGATCCTGTGATTTCGCTTCTTTCTTTTGACTTATGAGTTCCCTGACGCTGTGCAGCGAGGTACTGGTTTACTGCGAGGTAGATAACATGATCGTTTGGTTCAATTCCGAAGATTTCATCGTTCAGAACAACCTTCTTACCAGTGTCCTCACCTTTGATATTTAATACAGAAACTTCCATTGCTTACTTCTTGATTATTACGATTGAACCCTTAGCACCTGGAACACTACCCTTGATAAGAAGAAGATTGTGTTCTGGAACTACCTTAATCACCTGGAGGTTGTGAGTTGTTACCTGCTCGTTACCCATGTGTCCACCCATTGGGACATTCTTGAATACGCGAGATGGAGTTGCACAAGCACCAATAGAACCTGGCTTGCGAAGACGGTCATCCTGACCGTGAGTAGCCTGACCTACACCACCGAAACCATGACGCTTAACAACACCCTGGAAACCCTTACCCTTAGATGTACCAATTACATCAACATAAGAAGTTTCGTTGAAAAGCTCAACTGTAATTACATCACCGAGGTTATGCTCCTCGTCAAAAGTGAACTCGGCCAAGTGTCTCTTTGGTGTTGTACCTGCCTTCTGGAAGTGACCCATCATCTGCTTAGTAGTATTCTTCTCCTTAGCTTCCTGGAAACCTACCTGCACTGCAGCATAGCCATCCTTTTCTACGGTCTTTACCTGAGTTACAACACAAGGACCAACTTCGATAACAGTGCATGGAAGATTCTTACCATCGGCACTGAAAACGGATGTCATTCCGATTTTTTTTCCTAATAATCCTGGCATTTCAATAATACTTTTAATTGTTCTCTAATATTAAACCTTAATCTCAACCTCAACACCGCTTGGAAGCTCAAGCTTCATAAGAGCATCAACAGTCTTTGTAGTAGAGCTGTAGATGTCGATAAGTCTCTTGTAAGTACAGAGCTCAAACTGCTCACGAGACTTCTTGTTTACGAATGTTGAACGGTTAACTGTGAAGATACGCTTGTGAGTTGGAAGTGGAATTGGACCGCTTACAATAGCGTCAGTAGCCTTCACTGTCTTTACGATCTTCTCTGCTGACTTGTCAACGAGATTGTGATCATAAGACTTCAGCTTAATACGAATTTTTTGCTGACTCATTTGATTTGATTATTTATTAATTAATTATATGTAAGAGGATGCGCCAAAGAGTCGTTTGCTTGGCGCAGAGCCTCTACATTATTTATATTCTAATTATACGAGATCTGTACGACCGTTGCACTCAGCAAGCACTTCCTTAGCGATAGAGCTTGATACTGGAGCGTGGTGGTCATAAGTCATTGAAGATGTAGCACGACCAGAAGTGATAGTACGGAGTGCAGTTACATAACCGAACATCTCACCCAGTGGAACCATAGCCTTAACGAGGCGAGCACCAGAACGTGTAGTGTCCATACCTTCAACCTGACCACGGCGCTTGTTAAGGTCACCAATTACATCACCCATGTTCTCCTCTGGAGTAGTAACCTCGAGCTTCATGATAGGCTCCATAAGTACTGGCTTAGCCTGTGAGCAAGCGTTCTTGTAAGCCTGGCGAGCTGCGATTTCGAATGACAACTGGTCAGAGTCAACTGGGTGGAAGCTACCGTCAACAAGAGTAACCTTCATGCTGTCCATTGGGAAGCCACCAAGCACACCGTTCTTCATAGCCTCAGCGAAGCCCTTCTGAACTGATGGGATGAACTCCTTAGGCACGTTACCACCCTTAACCTCGTCAACGAACTGAAGACCTGTTCCCTGGAAATCCTCATCAACAGGACCTACGTTTACGATGATATCTGCGAACTTACCGCGACCACCTGACTGCTTCTTGTAAACCTCACGGAGGTTAACAGTCTTAGTGATTGCCTCCTTGTAGTTAACCTGTGGCTTACCCTGGTTACACTCAACCTTGAACTCACGCTTAAGACGGTCGATGATGATATCGAGGTGAAGCTCACCCATACCAGAGATAACTGTCTGACCAGACTGCTCATCTGTCTTAACTGTGAATGTTGGATCCTCCTCAGCGAGCTTCTGGAGACCAAGAGAAAGCTTATCGAGGTCCTTCTGAGTCTTAGGCTCTACCGCGATACCGATAACTGGATCTGGGAAGTCCATTGACTCAAGAATGATTGGTGCATCCTCATCACAAAGAGTATCACCTGTGTGGATATCCTTAAGACCTACAACAGCACCGATGTCACCTGCACCGATAACCTCTACTGGGTTCTGGTGGTTAGAGTGCATCTGGAAGAGACGCGATACACGCTCCTTCTTTCCTGAACGAGTGTTGTATGTGTATGAACCAGCCTCAATCTTACCTGAGTAAACACGAACGAAAGTAAGACGGCCTACATATGGGTCAGTAGCAATCTTGAATGCGAGAGCTGAAGTCTTCTCATCCTCAGATGGCTTGCGATCCTCTTCCTCCTTAGTGTCAGGGTTTGTACCAATAACAGCCTCTGTATCGAGTGGAGATGGGAGGAATGCACAGATGTAGTTGAGGAGAGTCTGCACACCCTTGTTCTTGAATGAAGAACCACAGAGCATTGGAGTTGCAGCAAGAGAACAAGTAGCCTTGCGGATTGCTGAGATAATCTCCTCCTTAGTGATTGTTGATGGATCATCGAAGAACTTCTCCATGAGAGAGTCATCGAACTCAGCAACAGACTCGAGCATCTTGTTACGCCACTCCTCTGCCTCATCTACGAGTTCTGCAGGAATGTCGATGATGTCATACTCTGCGCCCTGAGTCTCATCATGCCAGATGATACCCTTCATTTCAATAAGGTCAACAATACCCTTGAAATTCTCCTCGGCACCGATTGGAATAACAACTGGAACTGGGTTAGCTCCAAGAACCTCCTTCATCTGGCGAACAACCTCGAAGAAGTCAGCACCAGAACGGTCCATCTTGTTTACATAACCCATACGTGGGACATTGTACTTGTCAGCCTGACGCCATACAGTCTCAGACTGTGGCTCAACACCACCTACTGCGCAGTATGTTGCAACAGCACCGTCAAGTACGCGGAGTGAACGCTCAACCTCAGCAGTGAAGTCAACGTGTCCCGGAGTGTCAATCAAATTGAACTTATACTTGTTTCCGTTATATGTCCAATATGCTGTTGTAGCAGCAGAAGTGATAGTGATACCACGCTCCTGCTCCTGCTCCATCCAGTCCATTGTAGCACCACCATCGTGTACCTCACCAATCTTATGAGTCTTACCTGTATAGAACAGGATACGCTCAGAAGTTGTTGTCTTACCGGCATCGATGTGCGCCATGATACCAAAGTTACGGGTAAGATGCAAATCTTGCTTTGCCATATCTTAATTTGAGTTTTTTAGTTATTAAGTTTTTGAGTTTTTGAGTTTTTGTCCGCGAGAACTTAAAACCTTAAGAACTCACAAACTTACTAACCCAATTTATTAGAAGCGGAAATGTGCGAATGCACGGTTAGCCTCAGCCATGCGGTGCATATCTTCCTTACGCTTGAATGCGCCACCCTGCTCATTGAAAGCATCCATAATCTCTGCAGAGAGCTTGTCAGCCATGCTCTTACCAGAACGCTTGCGAGCGAAAAGGATGAGGTTCTTCATAGAGATAGCCTCCTTACGGTCTGGGCGGATCTCTGTTGGAACCTGGAAAGTTGCACCACCGATACGGCGGCTCTTAACCTCAACCTGTGGAGTTACATTCTCAAGAGCCTTCTTCCAAATTTCAATTGGAGACTTCTCCTCATTCTTCATCTTATTCTCAACATTCTTGAGAGCTGTATAGAAGATTGTATAAGCTACGCTCTTCTTTCCATCGTACATAAGGTTGTTAACGAACTTTGTAACCTTAACATCACCGAAAACTGGATCTGGGAGGATCACACGCTTCTTTGGTTTAGCTTTTCTCATTTTTTTGTTTGATTTAATCTTTCTTTAGTCTGAGGCTGCATATTGTGTGTGTCTTCAACGCCCACGTCAGGGCATTTACTCAACCCTTTCAAGCACTTCCGTCAAACCAAACTTTGTGAAAAAACTGAATTAATTTTTTTCTTAGTTAAAAACTACTTCTTAGCCTTTGGACGCTTAGCTCCGTACTTAGAACGACGCTGTGTGCGGCTAGCAACACCTGCAGTATCGAGAGCACCACGAATGATGTGATAACGTACACCTGGAAGGTCCTTTACACGACCACCACGAACGAGTACGATTGAGTGCTCCTGAAGGTTGTGTCCCTCTCCTGGGATGTAAGAGTTGACTTCCTTCTTGTTTGTGAGACGAACACGAGCGACCTTTCTCATCGCCGAATTAGGCTTCTTAGGAGTTGTAGTGTACACACGCACGCAAACACCGCGACGCTGTGGGCATGAATCCAATGCAGGAGACTTGCTCTTGTCTACCAAAACCTGACGGCCTTTTCTTACCAATTGTTGAATAGTAGGCATTTTGATTAATTTTTTTATTATTATTTTATTTTAATTATAGTCATCCAATTCGAGTGCCCACCCTTATTTGTCCCCTCCGCAGAGGCGACACGAATAATCTTTGTGGTCAGCTACCCGCTTTGCTTCGTGCTAAATTTAGCATTGCTCACAGCATTCTTTCACCTCATAAAACTAAGGAGAAACCACTCATTCGCAATGCTCAAGCGCCTAACCAAGGCGCGCACTACTCCAAAAAGTGCTGCAAAGTTACGAATTTTATGCCGAATAACATATATATAACAGAAACTTTTTTCTTCCCTCTCTTCAGAAAACTCAACTTTTAAGTTTTTTTAACTTTTATAACGTGTATTTTGACACCTGAAAAGGCAAAAATCCACAAAAATAACCTCACAAAAGGCTTCAATCTAGCCCCACAATCAACAGATATCACCTCAGGAATACAGACGCACAACTCTTATTAAGTCAACTGGAGCTTGCCACAAATATATTCATACTTGTTGTGAAGTTAAAGGGTAGTTAAAGAGGAGTTATCGCTTCGCTCGGAGTTAAAGAGACGTTTGCCATGTCGGACATTTGTCACTTTAACTACCCTTTAACTTCTCTTTAACTACCCTTTAACTACACAACAAGTGGAGCGAAACTTGTATATTTATATATATGTACGCGTGTGAAAGACACACAATCGACAAAAAAGACTGGTCGAACAACCTCAACCAGCCTTTTACATTTGTCATACTCTCCAAAAGCAGAGGATGCAAATCATATTGTCTTAAGCATGCTTAGCGCCTTTTCGATATCTTCCTTCTCTATTACGCTGAGATCCTCCTTTGACATTTCAGCAAGCTTGCCACTCTTTGCCAACCTGTCAGCCTGGCAAGTGACAGTATTTTCAAAAAGATTGCGCGCATATCGTCCGTTGCCGAAGTTCCTGTCCTTTGTTTTCACAGCACGCTGGAACACAGTTTTCAGATAAGCGGATGCTTCGTCAGTAAGGTTAAAGCCAAACTTCCTAACCCTTATCATATAAATCTCACACAACGCATCTGCTGAATAATCTGGGAAATACATGTATCGGGTGAAGCGAGACTTCAATCCTGGGTTGCTTTCCACAAACTCTTTCATCTCGTCGGTATAGCCTGCAACAATGACAACGAATTTGCCTCTGTCATCCTCCATACGCTTAAGAAGGGTCGCAACAGCTTCAGAACCATAAGTCGAGCCCTTACCATTGGTAAGAGAATACGCCTCATCAATAAACAGCACACCACCCATAGCCGAATCCACCATGTGGTTCACCTTTGGAGCTGTCTGTCCTACATACTCACCTATAAGACCTGCCTGGTCCGTCTCAACGAGATGACCTTTTTCAAGAACGCCAAGGTCTTTATAGATTCGAGCAAGTATTCTTGCCACAGTCGTCTTACCCGTACCTGGATTGCCCGTGAACACAAGATGGTATGATATGCTGGACGTCTTCAGACCCTGCTTTTCGCGAGCTTTCTGCACTTTCACCAGATTAGCAAGCGAATTGACTTCCGCCTTCACTTCGTCCAGACCAACCAGTTCGTTAAGTTCGTCATAAGGGTTTGTCTCCTCTTCTACCGTGTTGCCATCAGAGTCTGAAACCTTTGCAACCCTGTTCAGAATGGAGTCCGCCCTGTTCTGCGGCGTCATCTGCGTTGACTCTGTGTTGTCCTTGTCCTTATTCTCATCATCATCACCCAAAGCTATTGTAAACAGCGCACTGCCTATAAAAGCGCCTATGATGACAGCACCAACAATTATACTCTTATTACTCATGCTTATTATTGTATAACTACTTCTTAATGTTTATTATTCAACTTTCGCATGCTCGTTTTGGGAAATTATAGTGGAGCCAGCGAAACTTGTATTTATTACTATTAACAAATCTCAAAACAATGTCAGATAACGGCAGCCTGAACCGCTCTTACAAAAACAAATCATCATTCACAGCTTGCAGCAAAGAGCCACAAGCCGTGAATGATATGTTTCCGGAATGAAATGTTCCTATTACCTTATATTAAGCCTCGCCCTTCTTGATGTTGAATGGAGCGATTGTGCGGCCTTCTGGAGACTGCTGTGGCTGTGGCTGCTGGAACTGAATCTCTCCGAACTGAGCCTCGTATTTCTGGATATTATCCTGAAGCGCGAAGAGAAGACGCTTAGCATGTTCTGGAGCCATGATGATACGGCTCTTAACCTGTGCCTTTGGCATACCTGGCATCATCTGAATGAAGTCTGTGATTACCTCACAGCTTGAGTGAGTGATGATAGCGAGGTTTGCGTATGTTCCTTCTGCTACTTCTGGCTTCAGTTCAATCTGAAGCTGCTGATTGTTGTTATTATCTGCCATAATTTTGTTTGATAGATTAAGTATTAATAATATTTTTAGTTTTAGTTTTCTTGTTAAGCTGTTATACTTAGTTTCGCCGTCCGACATTCATAATAAATCACGAACAGCTACTTACAATAATACAACACACATGCCTGCATGCAAATGTCTGCCATACCTGCGACAATGTGTCAGTAATGCAAGACTTTCATCAAAAACATTACAAAGATAAGCAAATAAAAGCACATCTGTTGTCATTATGGCATATATTTATCAAATTCAGCTCGATTTTTCTTGCAAGCACTATCGCGCGTACATATTATAATATTTATTTATGACTTTCCGCGGAGAATCGCCAATCCAAGAATAGCCGTTTCTTCTCTCGTAAGAGATGTCAGACACATCACTTTTCGGCATTCCGTCACGTCCGCAGAAATACGGCTGCTGAGTTTTCAAGTCATAGAAACGGGCCCACAGCAGAGGCGCGCCTTTTTTCTCAACGATTTTCCAATCCTTCCTGCCTTCGTCATCAACAAACCACTCAATGGCGGCATCCTTCATCGAATGCCGTTCAAGCCACGCCACTCCACAGGCAACAGCAGCTTTCACGTCTTCCGACGGATTCTCAATCGACATGAGAAAATCAAGTATGTCAACCGTCTCGCCGTAAGCTGTAAATGATGGCAGCTCATACGCCCTTGCCTTAGCCGGCATAAACGTATTCTCGTCATGTTGCTGACACCACACCGTTTTCTCCGCGCCATCCCACTTCTGTGAGCCATACTTTACAACTTCCCCACATTCATCAAGTCTGATTTGGCATTTCAAAATACAGTCCACACCCTTGTCGAAGGCCGCACGGCATCTGCCTCTAATATCCGCATCAACACCCATACAATCATACTGATGTCCATCAGCCACCTCTCTGAGTAGCAGCATCACTCTTATCATGGCGTTATCGTTGAATGTTATATGCGTCGAGTAGTCAGCCTTCTGTTTTGGAGGGTAAAACTGAGGGAAACCTCCATTCTCATACTGCATATCCAGCAGATACTCCACCGCCCTGACAAACGACTCACGATACTGCATCTTCTTTGAATGCATCACATCGCTGGCACATCCGCCCTCACCCAGACACTCTGACTGTTCAAGGTATCTCACGGCATTGGTTAGCGCCTTCATCTCCGCCACAGTCGCCCCATTGTCGATTGTCGAACCCACGCCTGTCTCCTGGCATTTGCGCATCAAGGCAGTATCAGGGCCTAACAGCCAATCCTGATTCTTAGGCCACCCACCAGATTTCATCTGATACTTAACCACAGAATCTGCAAGCTGCAGCTCTTTCTGAGCAGAAACGTAAAGATTCTGCATCAGCAGAAAAGACAAAAACAGACACTTACACATCATATTCATACCACTACTTTGTATAATTCGCAAGACCGCTACGGAGCCACTTTACAAACTCATCCACATCATCATCATACGAGTACGCCCTTTCGAGAGGCTCTCCTTCGTTGTCAAGAAGCACATAGAACGGCTGAGCATTAGCACCGAATTTCGACGACTGCAGGTAACTCCACTTGTCGCCTACCGTCCTGAGCTTGCGCACGGTGCCGCCAACGCCAACCTCCACCGTTTCAGGCAGACTTGCCTTGTCATCAACATACAGCTGAATAAGCACATAGTCTTTCTGCATAATGTCAGCCACCGTCGGATCAACAAACACATTAGCCTCCATCTCTCTGCAGTTCACACATCCATAGCCTGTGAAATCGAGCATAACCGGCATCTTATGCTGTTTTGCGTATTCCATACCTGCGTCATAATCCGTAAACATAGGCTTCACCTCTTTCTCCTCAGCAAGATTGAAATCTTGAGTCTTCAGCGGAGGAGTGAAGGCGCTTATTGCCTTCAGCGGAGCCCCCCATAGCCCAGGTATCATATAGACAGCAAAAGCGAAAGCCACAAGAGCCATGAAGAAGCGTGGGACAGACGTCTTCTGCTTCACGACAACATTCCCCATCTCATCAAACTCATCTTCGTCATGAGGGAAGCGAATCCATCCTATAAGATACGCACCGAGCAATACCGCCAATGCTATCCACAGCGAAAGGAACACCTCCCTGTCAAGCAGCCCCTTTCCATAAGCAAGGTCTGCCACCGAGAGGAACTTGAGGGAGAATGCCAGTTCAACAAATCCGAGGGTCACCTTCACCACATTCATCCAGTTGCCGCTTTTTGGCACAGACTTGAGAAGCGCAGGGAAAAGCGCAAAAAATGAGAAAGGGAGAGCCAAGCCAACAGAGAAGCCAAGCATGCCTATCACCGGCCCGAGGATGTCGGATGTCACCACCTGCACAAGCAGGAATCCTATTATCGGCCCTGTGCATGAGAAGCTCACAAGCACAAGAGTGAACGCCATGAGGAACACGCTGAGCAAGCCCGTCGTGCTGCTCGCCTTGCTGTCGATGGCATTATTCCATGACGAAGGAAGCGTAATCTCAAAGCCGCCTATGAACGATGCGCCGAACAGCAGAAGCATAAGGAAAAAGATGATATTGAAGACGGCATTTGTCGCAAGGTCATTCAATGCAGAAGCACCAAACAACGCCGTGATAACAAGTCCTAAAGCCACATATATGACTACTATGCTCAACCCGTACAGCATAGCATCTCTCACTCCTCGCTTCTTCGCAGCCGCTATCTGCTCTGGAGTGGACTTCTTCGTTGTGCCTTTCTTCAGGAAGAAACTGACTGTCATAGGAATGACAGGCCATACGCATGGAGTCAACAAAGCCAGCAGACCGCCAAAAAATCCAATGCCAAAGATATACCAAAGCGAAGACTCACCGCTGCCGACTTCTCCTGAAGATGTGTATTCAGAGAAATCCACCGCTTTCCACCAATCAGCAGCTGCAACAGCAGAATCTTTCTTGACTTCCAACGAGTCAGACGCCGACTCCACGATTTCATCTGCTTCCTCATCCGACGGAGCCTCATCCACATCCACAGGCTTCACATCTTTGTCATTTGCCGCCTCCTTTTGAACAGTCACTTCACCCGAGAAGCTGAAATCTACAGCAGTAGGCGGTATGCAGCTCCTGTCATTGCAAGCTCCATATTCCAGATAACCTTCTATCTCATATTTTCCACCTAAGAGCCTGATTTTTTGCGTATATGTAGCAGACTGTTCAAAGAAGTACACATCTGCGCCAAACATCTCTTCATATTTCTTCACAGGCTTGGACACAGGCTTCAATGCACCGTCAAGCTTCGCTCCGTTGATTTTCTCAACCTTCAGCGTTGTAGGTGTCGGTCCATCCTCCACCACCTCCGTGCTGTACATGTGCCAGCCGCTCTTTATTGATGCAGCGAAAGTTATCACCGCCTCGCTTGGGGATGTCTCCTTTATCGTTGCTTTCACCTGCACTGGGTCACCAAACTGAGCGAAAGCATAGGATATGCAACATAGCGTTATTAGTAAGGATATCAGTCTTTTCTTCATTGTCATAACTTTTTAGGGGATGCTCCAATAGACACCTTCATAATTTATGCAAGCCCTTTCTCTTGCAGATACTTCAAAGCGTCAATTGCTGCACGGCAACCGCTGCCAGCGGCACTTACAGCCTGGCGATAAAGCGGGTCTGCCACATCACCAGCAGCAAACACTCCTGACACGTTCGTCTTGGTTGTCGGACTCGCCACTTTTATGTAACCCTGTTCATCCACATCGACTGCAGGCGCAAACACTTCTGAATTAGGATGATGACCTATAGCGAGGAAAAAGCCGTCAATGCTGATGTCAAAAAATTCCTCACCCAGCTCGCCCTTATTGCGAACAAGATGCGCACCTTCAAGCCCATTATCGCCAAACAAGCCTACGGTCTGAGTGCTCCACAGTATTTCGATGTTATCCGCCTCTTTCACCTTCTGCTGCATGGCATCGCTTGCACGGAGAACATCGCGGCGAACAATGAGATACACTTTCTTTGCCAAACGTGCCAGATACTGCGCTTCCTCGCAAGCAGTATCACCGCCACCTACCACAGCCACAACTTTCTTTCTGTAGAAAAAGCCGTCACATGTAGCACATGCCGACACGCCCTGCCCTGCATACTTCTCTTCATCTTTAAGACCAAGATATTTAGCAGAGGCACCTGTACATATAATTATAGTATGAGCTTCAACCTCCGTCTCATCATCGATGGTCACCTTATGAGGAGCCGAACCATCAAGGGAGAAGTCAACCTTAGTGACTACGCCATAACGGATGTCAGCACCAAGACGGACAGCCTGCGCACGCATGTCATCCATCATCTCCGCCCCAGTGGTGCCATCACGATAACCAGGGAAATTCTCCACGTCAGTTGTCTTTGTCAGCTGACCGCCTGGTTCAAGTCCTTCGTAAACCACAGGTTCAAGTCCGCTGCGAGATGCATATATTGCTGCTGTATAGCCGGCAGGTCCGCTGCCGATAATCAAAGTTTTAAGTGCCATCAGAATTTACAGTTAGTTTCAATTTAGTAATTACGAAATCAATCGACATTACAAAGATAGTTCTTTTTATCCAATTACAACATTTTAGCGATAGTAAAATAACGACTCCAGAAGATTTGGCTTGCATTTTCAAGAAGATTTACGAGGATGGCGAGGATTGGTTCACCAAGATGCGCAACAACATCGTAATTGAAGAAAGTTGGATTCGCAAAATGTAACATCTGTCACACGCTGCATGTTACACGCGTAACATACGGCATGTTACACGCGTAACACAAGGTGTGTTGCATGTGTTACACAAGGCGTGCTTCAAAGGGGGCATAAAGCATATACTGACAAACAACTGCAAGTCAATATTTACATAGAGGGGTAACAATATGAAAAGCAAAATAGCAGTATGTGACTGATAGCACAAATGGCGATACGCACATCACGCTTTTTTGTATTAAGAATAAATACCAACTTAAAAAAATGTCGTATCTTTGCCTCAACTAAATAACACTATACTATGACAGGAATAAAAGATAACGCTTTTCGCGCGCCTCATTCAAAGATGAACTTCTCTCTCACATGCCCTGCAAACGACGGCGGCATGAATGACCGCATAAAGCGTCTGCATAAAGAGAGCATCGACACTCCAACAACGCTCACCATTGAGCGAGCACTCATCGAGACAGCTTTCTACAAGGAGAATTACGGCAAAATGCCAAACTGCATCCTTCGTGCAAGAAACTTCTACGAACTTTGCAAGAAGAAGACAATATACATCGGCAAAGATGAACTTATAGTCGGCGAACGTGGCCCTGTGCCAAAGGCTGTGCCTACCTTCCCCGAACTCACCTGCCACACTGTCGAGGATCTTCACACCCTCAACGACAGAGATATGCAGCCATACTTCATCTCACAAGAGGACATCGACACCTACGAGCGCGAAGTCATCCCTTACTGGGAGGGCCGCACACAGCGCGAGCGCATCTTCTCTCACGTGAGCAAGGAATGGGAAGAGGCATACCATGCTGGCGTATTCACTGAGTTTATGGAGCAACGTGCTGGCGGACACACAGCCATGGACGGCAAGATGTATCAGCGCGGTCTGCTTGATGTGAAGAAGCTCATTGCCGACACCCTCAACAAGCTCGACTTCATCAACGACCCTGAGGCAACAGACAAACAGCAGGAGCTTCAAGCCATGGACATCTCATGCGATGCTGCCATCCTTTTCGCTGAGCGTCATGCAGAATTGGCGGAGCAGCAAGCTGCAGAATTAGGAATGAGGAATGAGGAGTTAGGAATTGATAGTGAGGAGAGAAAGGCAAACGAACAGAGAATCTCTGAACTTCTAAAGATTGCCGACACCTGCCGCTGGGTGCCTGCTCACGCCCCTCGTGACATGCAAGAGGCAATCCAGACATACTGGTTCACTCATCTCGGCACCGTCACCGAACTCAACGGATGGGACTGCATGAACCCTGGCCATATCGACCAGCACCTCTACCCTTTCTACAAGAAAGGACTTGAGGACGGCACTATGACTCGCGATAAAGCAAAGGAACTCATCTCTTGTTTCTGGATAAAGTTCAACAATCAGCCAGCTCCTCCAAAGGTCGGCGTGACTGCTCTTGAATCAGGCACTTACAACGACTTCACCAACATCAACATCGGCGGCATCGACAAATACGGCAATGACGCTGTCAACGAACTTTCATACATCATTCTCGAAGTACAGGAAGAGCTCCACGAACTCCAACCAGGACTCTCTATTCACATCAGCAAAGTCACTCCCGACGACTTTGTCATGGCAGGTGTGAAAGTTATCCGACAAGGACATGGATACCCTTCATGCTTCAATCCCGACACCTACACCAAGGAACTTGTTCGTCAGGGCAAGACACAGGAAGACGCAAACGAAGGCGGATGCTCCGGCTGCATCGAGGTGGGAGCGTTCGGCAAAGAGGCTTACATCCTGACGGGATACCTCAACACACCTAAGATTCTGGAAATCACTCTCAACAACGGCATCGATCCTGTTAGCGGCAAGAAACTTGGTCTTGAGACAGGCGACCCTCGCTCTTTCAAGAGCTACGAAGATCTGTACGAAGCCTACCATAAGCAGATGGTGTATTTCGTAAATATGAAGCTCGCTGTCAACAACTACATTGAGCGCATGTTCTCGCTTTACGCACCTGCCACATTCCTCAGCCTCTTCATCGACGACTGCATCACAAAGGGCAAGGACTACTACTCTGGCGGCGCTCGCTACAACACGACATACATCCAGTGCACAGGCCTCGGCACAACAACCGACTGTCTGTCAACACTCAAGAAGCATGTGTTTGAGGACAAGAAATTCACTATGGACGAGATTCTTAAAGCCGTAAGTGAGAACTTCGAGGGCAACGAGAAGATGCGTCAGTTCATCATCAACCGCACACCATTCTTCGGCAACGATGACGACTACGCCGACTCTATTGCCGTGAAGGTGTATGACGACCTCGTAGAGGCTATCGAAGGACATCCAAACACACGAGGAGGAAAGACACAGCTCAACATGCTCTCAACAACCTGCCATAACTATTTCGGCAGCGTTTGCGGAGCAAGCTGCAACGGACGACTTGCCAAGTTCGCTATCTCCGACGGCACATCGCCAGCACATGGCGCCGACACCAACGGACCAACATCGGTCATCAAGTCGCTCGGCAAACTCGACCAGACAAAATCAGGAGGCACACTCCTCAATGTACGCTTTGTGCCTTCACTCCTGAAAAGAGAAGAGGACATGAGAAAGCTGGCATCCCTCATCCGCACATACTTCAGCATGGGAGGCCATCACATACAGTTCAACATCGTTGACACTCAGACACTCCTCGACGCACAGCATCAGCCGGAGAATTACAAAGACCTGCTTGTGCGTGTTGCAGGATATTCCGACTACTTCAACGACATGACTGAGCAACTGCAGAACGAGATCATCGCTCGTACAGAAAACGAAGAATTTTAACTTGCATTATTGACAGCGTCCTGCTTATGACCCTATCTAAGTACACATACAACCATTTGTCTTACGCTTCTTCAAGTGTAATGGTTTTATATGCCAATATGGCACTTAACAGGGGGGGGTAAATAGCTCATTATCAACAATATATATACTACACGCCTGCTGTAAGCGCTCAAATGAGTGCTTATGGCAGGCGTTCTGTGTTTGTAAATTACTCTACATTTATTAACTCATAAAAAACAACAAGATGAAAAGATTTTATTTGATTCTGATGGTGCTTGTAGCAAGCCTATCAGTTAGTGCGCAAAGCATTAAACTCTACAAGAACGGCCATGTGGCTCGTGAGATGGACATTTCAGCAGTGGACAGCGTTGTATATTGCCCTGGCGACGACGAGTCATTGCCGTTGTTGGGATACTATGGTTACATTAGCGATAATGTATATAAAACGTTTAGTGAGGATGGAGTATTGACCGCTTCAATGATAGAAGCCGCCACAAAGCACAAAATAAGAAGTAATGTATCAGAAGTAAGAGGGCCACAAGGAAAAGGTCACCTTATAACTTTAACCAAGGAGTACCATTCACCGTTGGTTAGATTTGAGACTATGGGTATGTGGTCAAATCCTCATGGAATTTATTCCATTTCAACATATTACCATGACATTTATGGAACAGACTGTGACAATTTCATTGTCGTAGATGGTGAGAAATACTGTGTGTGGATTGACGATATCATGCAATTGGATGAACGTCGAGTCGAAATCACCCTAAATGCAGATTATGGATTTTATTATATGAGTGCTAAAAGTGAAGAAGAAATAGCGAATTTGAAAGAAAATGATTTTATTGCTATGTACTCTGATAACATAGAGGAAGATTATACAGCGGGGAATTATATTGTGCTATTGACACCTGATGACAAACGTCCTTCTTGTTATCCAAAGTCCGGGGGAACCTTGTTCTCAGAAGGTACATCCAAAATGGGAAAGACCAAAACAATCAATGGAAAAACTTACTATTTATGGTACACCGTACTAAATAGCGACACTAAAAAACTAAGTATAATTGCCAGAATAAACAATTATTGAAATGAAAGCAAAGATATTTCTCCTAATCGCCTTGCTGACAGCATGTTTGTCGGCAAAGGCGCAAAGCGAGCAGATTGTTGAAGCCGTTTCACCCTCTAAGCATGCAGAGCTGTCGCTGCAAAATAGTCCTAAGTTAGTGATTGGTGCAACATCACTCACATTCACCGACAACACCAATAGCACAGAGTTCTCTAAGGATGAACGCCTCGTTCTCCGCATCAAGAGAACAGCGAAGAAAGGCGATGTGAATGGCGACGGCAACGTCAACATCAACGATGTCACAACTCTTGTCAACATCATCCTCGGCAAGTCAACAGACTCAACAGGATTTGCAGATGTGAATGGAGACAAAGATATCAACATCAACGACATAACAACGCTCGTGAATATTATATTAGGCAAGTAAGTAATAGTACAGCAACAACATCCTATAGAGTTTCTTAAGGATAAAAGAGCTATAAATAGGCACAACATCAGAAAAGGAGTGAAATCGCCATGACTTCACTCCTTTTTGCAAGCCTTCATATGCGGATAGTGAAACCGCCCCGATATTCTCAGATGCAAGAGAGAAACGGTTCCTATTGCATCCATTCACAGTAAGATTCGCCATTAAAATCCTATTATAATACATAAAAAAAGGCAAGATAGTGATGGTAAATCTAAATTAAGATGTAACTTTGCAAGCGAAAGTCGCCCGAAAAAGTGTGGCGATTATGAAAAAAGTCGCCCGAAAAAGTGTGACAATCGCACAAAAAGTCGCCCGATTTTATGTATCTAACACATATATCTACTTGATTACCACTATAGAACATGTATCGAAGGAAAATTGAGGAGGTTTTACTCCGATGGAAAGAGATACCAAGTCATAAGCCATTGGTCATAAAAGGTTGCCGTCAGTGCGGTAAAACAAGTTCGGTGAAAGCATTCGCTGAGCAGCACTATAAGCATGTCGTTTACATGGATTTTCATGAACAAAAAGAACTGCGTGCGTTGTTCCAAGGGTCGCTGAAAGTGGATTATCTTACTGTTGTCATCACGGCAGCCATTCCTGATGCAACATTCGTTCCTGGCAAGACTTGTATTATTCTTGATGAGATACAAGACTGTCCACAAGCACGAGCTGCGTTGAAGTTCTTCAAACTGGATGGACGGTACGATGTTATCTGTACAGGATCGTTATTAGGTGTAAATGGTTACAAATCGGAAGAACAACAGAAGGATGAAGAATCCACATCCGTCCCTGTAGGTTTTGAGACTATCGTTGACATGTATCCGATGGACTTTGAGGAATGGCTTTGGGCAAACCAGATACAACAACCTGTAATAGATTTGCTGAAACAATACATGCAAAATGAATCTCCTGTTCCTGAAGCAATACATCAGCGAATGCGACAGCTGCTGCTGGAGTACGTCATCGTTGGAGGAATGCCTGAAGCTGTCAGCACTTTCCTCAACACGCATGATGTGAATCAAATGGTTGCTGTGCAGCGAACCATTATCGATGAGTACAAGGTTGATATGGTGAAGTATGCTCAATCGGAAGATAAGCCACGCATTCGTGAGTGCTTTGAGTCAATACCTCGCCAGTTGAGTCGCGACAATAAGAAATTCACTTATTCCGTAGTGCGTAAGGGAGGTCGCAGTAAAGAGTATGTCGGCAGTTTGCAATGGATAGAGGATGCTGGTATTGTGCGTCGATGTCACAACCTCAGCATCACGGAACTGCCACTGAGCGGAAATGCATTGCAAGATTGTTTCAAGATATACATGGCAGACACAGGTCTTTTCATAAGTATGCTCGACGAAGGAACACAATCTGATATTCTGCAAGGACGCTTGGGAAGCTTCAAAGGGGCTATCTATGAGAATGTATTGGCAGACATCTTAGGCAAGATGGGGCGTAAGCTTTATTATTACCAAAAGCCCGACAGCATAGAAATTGACTTCGTGATGCGCTACCAAGGCGAATGCACTCCAATAGAATGCAAAGCACGTACAGGCAATGCAAAGTCTATGCAGACGCTTTTGAAGCACCCAGAAAAGTACCACGTTTATCACGCATTGAAGTTTGGTGACTATAATGTGGGACGCAACGGACCATTGCTCACGTTGCCTTTCTATATGGCATTCCTATTGACAGAGATTTAATACTAAGACAAAAACAATCGAGGCATCCTGTGCTAATGAATAGCGTGGGATGCCTCGAATGTATAATTAGCGGGCAGCGAAAATATCCCTGCTATTTCTTAAGATGCAAGATAGAACCGAAGCTCGACGAAGTCAAACGTTCCTGTTGCATCATAATTTTCATGCTTTTCCTTGCACAGATAAAAGAAAAGTGTTATTTTTACACCACCATTTTATAGGAAAAGTGTATTTTTACACCACCGTATTCACAGGAAAAGTGTATTAACAAATGCTTAAACGTAAGATTTATAACAAAATAGAAACGTACTTAAAAGCGCCTTCTCACAAGATGCTTTTGGTTGATGGTGCACGTCAAATAGGAAAGTCGTATATCATTCGTCATATTGGCAAGCAACTTTACCCCAACTATATTGAGATAAACATGGAAGAGGACAAGCAGGGCGAACGCATTTTTGCCAATGCTAAGACCACAAAGGACTTTTACATGGCATTGAGCGCAGTGGCTGGTGACAAGATGAAAAGTAAAGATACAACTCTGGTCTTTATAGACGAAATTCAAGCTTACGACCACCTATTGACACTGGTGAAGTTTCTGATGGACGAAGGCAAGTTCACCTATATCGCCAGTGGCTCACAATTGGGCATAACGCTCAAAAAGACACAATCAATCCCTGGTGGCCGTTATGAACGCGCACGCATGTTCCCACTTGACTTTGAGGAGTTTCTTTGGGCAAATGGTGTTGGCGAACTTGTAATTCAAGCGATGCGCGAAGCATTTGATAAAGGCGAAACAATCAACGAGGGACTTCATAATCGTATTATGAACCTTCTGCGCAAATACCTTCTTGTAGGAGGATTACCAGATGCAGTCAACACTTTTGTGACAGAACAGAACATAATGGCAATACGACAGATACATAGTGACATACACGATTTGTATCTAAATGATGCGGCAAAGTATGAGAATGAATCTGGTAAGAAGCTGAAGATACAACGTATCTACAATATGGTTCCTTCACTCATGGAGAACAAGAAGAAACGTGTTGTTGCAAAGGATATTGAAGGAAAGAAGGGCAAACGCATGACAGATTACGAAGATGAATTTGAATATCTTGTTGCATCAGGCATCACTCTTGAATGCAAGGCTATCAGCCAACCTACCTATCCTCTGAACCAAAACGAAGGCAAAAACTTGCTGAAGCTCTATATGAACGATGTGGGAATGCTGACAGCACAACTTTATCGCAACAACATAAAAGCCGTCATGGACGATGAATGTAGCGTTAATCTTGGAGCCGTTTATGAATCTTTCGTGGCACAAGAGCTGTCTGCCCATGGCAACGGATGCTACTATTATGACAACAAGAAGAATGGTGAGGTGGATTACCTGATTGACGATCCTGCCCACCTCTCCACAATGCCAATCGAGGTAAAATCAGGCAAGAGCTATACTATCCATAGTGCCCTTGATAAGTTCCTTGAAATAAAAGACTATCACATAAATCACGCTTACGTGTTGAGCAATGAAAATCTCGTATCCGCAGACGGTGCCATCACCTACATGCCAATCTACAACATTATGTTCTTTCAACCAGAGAGTGGTGTTATCGGGGAATGGTGAAAGAAATAGAGGCATCCTGTGCTAATGAAAAGCGTGGGATGCCTCGATTGTATTATTAGCGGATAGCGGAACACCGTACTTGCTATCCTAAGTGGATCAAGGACCTGTCCCTGTGACCCTGTGAATATTTCTCGTGAGACTCGCAATGTGGAGGAATGTTTGGTAGAGAAGTGACAAATGCGTTTGGAACAAAACTCCCCTCTATCCTATTGAGTCAAAGACATCACTTCAAAACCTTCTCTATTAATCAACAAAAAATCCATTTCCCGACGCATTTCCATAGCAAAAACTCATTGAAAAGCATCCAAATAAGACAAAACAAGCATAAGTTCACAAAGTTGTGGTTCACAAAGTTGTGAACTTATGCTTGTTTTTGTACAGGACATTAGTCATTAAAAAGAGGGTGTGTCAAAAGTCACAGACACACCCTCTCTTTTGTTTCTATTTTGCAATCAGTTTCCTTCCACCTTTAATGTACACGCCCTTTCCTGGAGTATTCACTCGCTGACCTGCCATGTTATACACAGCATCATCACCCTTTGCAGCAGTTTGTACATTATTCACATCCGCAGCGGCAGATGGGTCAAGCACTACAACCTTGATAATACGGAAACCACGTCCATGAATAATCAATCCCTTCTTCGCCAGCAAAGCATAAGTGTTACTATCGAAAGTGAAAGCTGTAGTCAATTCTGTTCCGTTTGGCACATTATAGAATGAGCGAGGCGTGAAATCCGAACTGAAAGCCTTATTGTTCACTTTGAAATCCACGCCCTTTGACCAATCGCCAAAGAAAAGCTGAATATCATCATAGTCCGTAATCTGCAGTTTATATGTCATCTCAAGCTGAGCGCCTTCACCAACGCTCTTAAACAGATTGCCTGCTATAGTTATTCCATTACCCCAATCAACAAGCTTATCACCCTCAAAACCTGTGATTGAAGTGTTCTTTTGTGGTTCTGGGTACACGCCCTTGAAGTCATTGCTATGATATGCCTTAACGATGCGCTCTGCCAAGTCAGGCTGGCTGAATGCAGGCTCTGCGCGATAGGAGCCGTCTGACAATCCCATCCAGTAGAACATAGCAATGCCATTTTCCTTTGCCTTGCTGACATAGTAATCAACAAACTGCATCATCAGTTCCTTGCGAGCATCATAATCTGTCTTGCCATCGCCAGCATCTACGTTCGAAGTGCCCCATTCGCCAATAATCACCGGCGCACCCTTAGACATCAGATTGTCTTTCAGCACCGAAATCGTGCCGTCAATCTCCTTCTTAATTTCCGACATAGGACGATTTGACACCACCCCCTGATTATTCTTGTTTGATATGGCAGGATAGCTGTGAACTTCAAATATCAGATGATTCTCCACCACATCCTTAGGCATCTTCATCTGCTTAACAGGGTCAGCCAAATGAGTATTCCATGTGCCATATCCATTGCAGGCAGCATAAGTGTTCACAATCAGGTTGCGGTCGGCATTCTTGCCTCCAGAGGCACGAACAACATCCACAAAACTCTGCGCATAGCTGTTTATAGCATTGTAGGCTGACGTGGCAAGAGAGGCATTGTAGTTGCCTGATGCTGCAAACGAAGCAAAGCACCACGAATTGTTGGTGTCAAGCATCTCGTTGTAGCTCTCAAACAACAGCTTGCCATCATAATCCTTAAACTCTTCAGCAATCTGCTGCCACAGATACTCATATTTATCTTTATACTTTGAGTACCATGCCTCCTCAGCTTTCAGCCAAGACTTGCTGTTGCCATCTGCACCAGTGTCATGGTGGACATTCAATACGCAGTACATGCCATTGTCAATCACATAGTCAACAACCTCATGCACACGCTTCATCCACTCTGCATTAACCTTGCCAGTCTTGTCCATGTGGTTGTACCAAGTGACAGGCACGCGTATTGCGCCAAAACCAGCCTCTTTCATCATCGTCATCAAGGCAGGAGTTGTCACCGTCTGCCCCCAGTATGTCTCCGACTCCAGTCCCTGGCATCCCCAATACGCATCATTGGCAGGGTCTGCCACCTTTGCGCCATTGGCATCAAGCGTGTTGCCAAGATTCCATCCCACACCCATGTTCTTCACAGCCTCTGTGGCTGTCTCATTTGTCTGTCCGTATGCACTCATCGCCCCAAAGGCAATCAGCGCAGCAGTTAATAGTTTTTTCATTCTTCACTTCCTTATCTTGTATCCTGCAAGCAGTTCGCCATGACGAACATACAGGATGCCGTTGTCGATACTCATGTGCGCCCAGTAAGGACCACTACCCTTCTCAATGCGGAAACTGCTCACCACGTCAAACTTCTCGGCTGTGGCATTGACAAGACCAACATAGCCACGACGTTCATCATATATGAAGAGCTTACCATCGGCAGCAATGATAGATCCCTTGCCAGTACCATCAATCCATTTCTCCTCGTAGTTTGTCTCACCCGTCTCCCAGTCGATGCAGCACCATTTGCCCTCATTGCCGTTGATCCAGTTCGAACCGTACACCTTGCCATCTACGAGCACATATCCGCCGTGGTGAGTGTCGAGAACCTCATTGCGCCATGTACAAGTCACACTCTTCAAATCATCAGCAAGCTGGAGCTGGAAACCGTTGATGTCATATCCGTGACAGAAGAAAATCTTGCCATCCTTGTACACGGCAGAATTTGGAGCAATATCGCCCCATCGTATTGGCTTGCCTGTGTAGCGCTCGCCCCAGTTGTCGAACGTCCACTCTATCTCACCGCTGTCAGGATTAACACCAATGGCAGAAGTAGCAGTAGAACCAACAATCTGACGCTTGCCCTTATATTCAATCATGACAGGCGACACATATCCCGAATGATTATTGAGCGAACGAGTCTTCCACACCTCCTCGCCTGTATTCTTGTTCAAAGCCACCATAGTAGTCATTTCACCGCAAGGAGTGTATATCACCTTGTCGTCATACACGAGCGGACACTCGCTGGTGCCCCAATTGCCTGTCTTGCGCTGATATTTAGTACCGCCATCCACGCTCCACACGATGCTACCCTTCTTCACGTCGATGCAAACAATCTCGCCCATACCACTGATCACGTATGCCTTGTCGCCATCGATGGCTGGAGTGGTGCGTGTCTCAGGATACGACTGCTTCCAAGGATGTCCATACTCCACAGTGTAGAGTTTCTCGCCCTTGAGCGTGTAGCAGTGGAACACCTCGAGTGTCTCATCTTCGTTCATGCCAGTCAGATACACCCTGTCGCCCACTACCACAGGCGACGAATAGCCCTTGCCTGCATCGGTGGTTTCAAACACCAGTTCAGGACCGTTCTCGTCCCATGACGCCAAGAGACCTTTGTCCGGATAGCAACCGTTATGCTCTGGTCCTCGCCATCCGTAAGGTGTCACCTGAGCTGCAGCGTCATTCATCATAAAAGCAGCAAATGCAATGCTTAAAATAATCTTCTTCATCTTTAAATTTCAGAGTTAGTAATTTTCTTTATTATGGTTGTTAGAATATTCATAAACTATTAATAAGTAGCTGTTCAAAATTTATTATATATATCATAGCAGGTGTTTTCGGCATTTACCACATCCTATAGGATGCATGAAATGTTAAATTAATTATGAACACCTACTTATATAATGTGGCTGATTTTGCCGCAAAGATAACAAATAAAAATGGGGAAACATGCTATAGCTCATCCTTTTCTATACAAAAACAAACAGGAAAGGATTAACTATCGCCATTTTTCATCCTCTTCTACACAAAGCCAAACATATTGCTCTTTCAGTTCAGCACTTCGCTTGCGAATAGCGTCAATCATGTGTCTAAATCTTCACAGTCCATTTCATCTTCCACATCAACAAAGCAATAAGTCCAAGTGAGGCATCGAAGAGGAGGGCATAGATGGCTGATGACCATTCTGGGCTGTTGATGATGCCATTGACGAAGTCATACACTGTGCCTGGAACATTGAAATACCACATGATGGAAGCCAACGCTTCGCTAAGCACGTACATGAAGAAGGCATTGACACCAAAAGCACGGAAGAAGGTGAAGCATTTCGAGTATCCTCTTTCGTCGATGACATAGGTGAGCAAGCCAAGCATGCTGGCTGCCAACGAACAAGTGACGAGAACGTAGCTTGGCGACCAGATACGCTTGTTGAGCGGGAAGCCATAAGATAGGAGATAGCCTGCAACGCCAATGAAGGAGGCAATGAGCAAGACGCCAAATATGCGTTCTTTGACAGATTTCTTTTCAGAGATTGCCTTGCCTACCATCACGCCAATAATAGTGTGAGCAACAGAGGATATGGTGCCTAAAAGTCCTTCTGGATCTACTGGCGATTTGTGATACAGATGCGCTTCGCCACATAGGGCACGGTCAATGATGCAAGCAAGATTAGTCTCATCTTGTGCATATCCATTTCCCATTACAAGAATTGCAGAATACAAGACAAGCAAGCCAAGCACGATTTTCCACAGATGGCGATAGCTGACCCAAAGCATCAAAAGGGACACAATGCCATAGCATAAAGCGATGCGACCCAACACACTCCACACGCGGATATTGGCAAGGATGTCGGGTTCGCTCCATACCATCATATCCCAAGCATGAAGCAGCATGCCCATAAGGAACAAGATTGCTGTTCGCTTGAGAATCTTGCCCACAAGCTTTGGCGTTGGAGTGAAATCGAACTTCTTCAACGAAAGGTAGATAGACACGCCAACCATGAAGAGGAAGAACGGGAAGACGAGGTCGCAGGGCGTGAGACCGTTCCACTTCGCATGCTGAAGAGTAGAGAACTGCTTATGCCCTACACCATTATTTACCAATATCATGCCAAAGACCGTGATGCCTCTGAGCACATCGAGAGAAATGAGTCGTTTCATCCTATTTTGCGATTTGTGATATTATGCGTTTTGCGGTTTCTATTTCATTGCCTTCTGATAGGGAAGAGTATGTGTTATGCTGAAGAGTCCAAGGCTCTTCCATTGCATACCAGTCAATTGTCAGCGCAGGATTGTCGGGAGTTTTCCATGAAGAATTGCCCACAGGAAGAACAGGCAGCTTGCCATTGAGTTCGTCGCTGAGGATGTCAAGGTAATGCTTCCATCGTGGATAGTAGAAATCTTTCAGAAGTCCGTTCCATTCTTTGTGAGCATAGTCGCGAAGTCCGCCAGTATCGGCACAATAGCGATTGCCCCATGTGGTGATCTGCACTCGAGCATTCCATTCGTACAAATCCTTCTCTTCTGTCGTTTTGCCAATGGAGCGAGCCTGATTGATCCATCTGCCCACACGGAACTCGGAGCGTGTGGCAAGGAGAGAGTCTTGCTTCAAAATGAGATCGAGGAACTCCGCCTTGTGCTTCTCAAAAGCATTCTTGTCAAACGACTTAAAGTCGGCAACCAACTGATTGTAAACTATTCTTCCTCTGTCGGCAATTGCCTGACGGCAAAGGTCTATGAGGTCGTAGCGGAAGTTCTCATTGTCCTTTAAGAAGTCGGCAAAGGCAACATACACGATTGCAGCATTCATAGTTGAGTTCGGATCGTAGTAGTTTGTCATCTTGCTCCACGACGAAGCTTGGAAACAGTCAAGAGAAGGGCGTGAGCAAAATACTGATTCGTGAGGTCCTTGCTGATTGTTACCAACAGGACAGTTGTAAATGCCCTTGGAAAGAAGATCCCATGCTCCTAACATCATGTTGATTGGGGAATGGTGATTGACGACGTGCGTCAGTTCGGGTTTATTGTTAATGCCATATCTTGCATAAACATAATCCATCACCCACTTATCTTTCGTTATCTTTTCCTCTCTCCAAGGCAACTCACTCATCAACTCATACATGACAGGATTTGTCTCGCTTCCTTCCATCGTGAATCCCCATCCTTTCATGTGCTTGGAGAAATCCTTTTGCGCTGTATAATAATTGTTTATGAGCTGATCCATTCTTCCGTGCATACCTACATTGGCACCGAAGTTTTCAAGCATGCAGAATGCCCAGTCATGCTCGCCATAACCATTCTCGCGATGCCAGATTGAGTTCTTTGCTCCGTACTGAGGACGGCACTCGGAGAAGAGGTCGAGCACAAGCACATCGCCATTAGGAAGGGCATCAAGCATCTCTGGTCGAGGGTTTTCGCTCCATCCCTGAACCACCCAAGTGGAATGCTCATTGCCATATTGCTTCATTGCCTTGAGAATTTCCTTGCCAGCTTCGCCAATGTCTAAATCTTCAGGAAGGTTGCTTGCTTCGTGGAATGGGTCAATGGAATAGTAATCGGCTGTACCATAAAGCTTCTTTGTCTCTTCGTAGAACACCTTAGCGTATTTTTCAAAGCGTTTGTCGCCTGGGTAGAGGATACCTGGACGTGTGAAACCATTCCACAGTTGAAGCGAGCTCTGATTGCTTTCGCCAGAATTTGCTGCTCCTTCTGTTTCGGATGCTGTGCTTTCAAAAGAAGGACACATTCCGCTATATCCAGGAAGAACTGGGTGCATTCCAAACTCTTTCATTCGTTTGAGAATCTGCTTTTGAAGCTTCTCTTGCTGACCGTACCAAGATAATGGAAGCGGCCCTCCCCACCCTTCAAGGTTGTTCATTTCCCACCATGCAAGGAAGGCTGGTCCAGCAATGAATTTGCCAATCTGCTCTTCGCTGTAGCCAAGCCTCAACATCATGTTTCGCCACACACACTCATGACCAACGGCAGCAAGTGGCATGTTGATGCCATGCAAAGCCATCCAGTCAATTTCCGTTTGCCAGCGTTCCCAATCCCAGAACGCCATGGAATAGGAGAAGGTGCAGTAGTTGAAGTCGTAGCGAAGCTTCAGGTCAGTTTCATGCCTTTCTTTTGTCTCAACGGATGGAAGCACGGATGGAAGCTTTGCCTTCATGCAATTCCATGAAAGGTGTATGCCTGCATAGTATTTGAGATACCAGTTCACTCCCACGGCAATGTTCACCCAAGTGTTGCCACGGACAACGACTTTCTGTCCTTGCTGATCAAGTTCGAAGAAGTCAACGTCGGATGATTTCTTCTCGATGACAAACTTGGAGGAAGCGCCTTTGTCTATTCGCTCAAGCATGGCATCAACAGGTGTAGCCGCAGTCATCAGAATACTCACAAAAATCATCGTCACAAAAAAGATAAGCCTTCTCATAATAGGTATTTGTAATGCTTTTTAGGTTATTATTTTTGTTTTTCACCGTAAAGTTACACAAAATCACTATCTTTGTTCTAAAATAATAAAGAAAAGTATCCGATGGCACTTATTTTCGACATAAAGCGCTTTGCAATCAATGACGGCCCTGGCATCCGTACGACAATCTTCATGAAAGGCTGTCCACTGCGATGCGTGTGGTGCCACAATCCAGAGGGACTGACAGAGCGTCCCGTGAAACTTTATACAAAAAAGAAATGCATTGGATGCAAGTCATGTGTTGACATCTGTCCACAGCACAACCTCATGCTCACGTCTGACGGAATAAAAGAACAAGGCAACTGCCTGCTTGAGGAGGGGAAGGCATGCGGATTGTGTACAAACGAATGTCCAACCCTTGCTTTGGAAATGGCAGGCAAGGAATGGGAGCAGGAAGAATTGATGAGCATTGTCGAAAAGGAGCGCATGGTTATGGAAGAAAGTGGCGGAGGGGTGACCATCTGCGGTGGAGAGCCAATGATGCACCCTGACTATCTGTGCGCCTTGCTTGATGAACTTGGCAAGAGAGGCATTAACCGCACCGTTGACACCACCCTCTTCGCTTCGACAGAAAATGTGAAAAAAGTGGCAGAGAGATGCGAGCTGTTCCTTGTTGACTTAAAGCACATGGATAGCGACATTCACTACAAGTACACTAAAGTTCGCAACGAGAAGATATTGGAGAACATAAGGATGATTAGCGAAATGAAGCATGCTTTCTGGATTCGCATTCCTCTTATAGAAGGCATCAACGCTGACAAAGAAAACCTCAAGGCATCAGCCCAGTTCCTTGCATCGCTCCCCACACCTCCAGAAGTGGTAAGCCTGCTTATCTATCACGATATAGGAAAAGGCAAGCATTCCCGACTGGGAACGGAATACAATCCTGAGGATGTTCCTATGTCACCACCATCAGAAGAAGAGCAGCAACAGGCACTGGAAATCTTCAAATCTTACGGACTCAACACAAAAATTGGTGGCTGACACCCTAAAAACAAAAAAAAAGCGTAACTTTGCATCAACAAAGCTACGCTTTTGTTTTTCACCAAACTTTTATTTTTCAAAAGATGAGACTAACAATAAAAATAGGCTCCAACGTCCTAACTCGCGCAGACGGTTCACTCGATGTGACCCGAATGTCTGCTCTTGTTGACCAGATTGCTTCACTGAGAAGTCAGGGACATGAGATAATACTCGTCTCCTCTGGTGCTGTTGCCAGTGGCCGCAGCGAGCTCAAACATATACAGCACGACCTCGATTCTGTTGATCAACGACAGCTCTTCTCTGCCGTAGGTCAAGCAAAGCTGATGAATAGATATTTTGAACTTTTCCGTGAATATGGCATCAGCGTCGGTCAAGTGCTTACAACAAAAGAGAATTTCGGAGATAATGAGCACTGCAAAAATCAGGAGAACTGCTTCAAAGTGATGCTGGAGAACGGCGTCCTGCCTATTGTCAATGAAAATGACACGGTGTCTATCACAGAGCTTATGTTTACGGACAATGACGAGCTGTCTGGACTCATTGCGCAGATGACTCACTCACAGGCACTCATCATCCTTAGCAATATCGACGGGATTTTCACTGGCAACCCTGCAGACCCAGAATCAAGACTCATAAGCATCGTCAAGCCAGGAAAAGACCTTACTGACTACATACAGACCAGCAAATCTTCTGCTGGACGCGGAGGCATGCAAAGCAAGTCTTCTGTTGCTGCGCGCACAGCAGAGGCTGGCATAAGCGTAATCATTGCCAATGGCAAGAGAGATAACATATTAGTAAAACTTTTGAATGACAAGGACAACACCCCTTGCACAGAATTCCTATGTTAAACGACATTTTTCAAAGCGTCAAGGACGCAAGCATCGAACTTGCGCTTCTTGACAATGACACAATAAACAAAGTGCTTCTTGCTGTTGCCGACAAGGCAATAGCAAATACAGACGCCATACTTGAAGCCAACGCCAAGGATTTGAGCCGCATGGACTCAGCTAATCCTATGTATGACAGACTTAAACTCACAAAGGAACGAATCGAGGGAATCGCTGGTGACACTCGCAATGTGGCATCTTTGCCATCACCTCTTGGCAAAGTGTTAAAGCACACGGTATTGCCTAACGGACTGGATCTAAAACGCGTAAGTGTTCCTTTTGGAGTAATTGGCATAGTATATGAAGCACGTCCAAATGTGACCTTCGATGTCTTCGCCCTCTGCCTGAAAGCAGGCAGCGCATGCATCCTCAAAGGAGGAAAAGACGCCGACGACAGCAACCGTGCCATTGTGGCACTCATCAAGTCCGTACTCAAGGAGTTTAGCATCAACGAGAACGCTATTGAGCTGCTGCCTGCCACTCACGAAGCAACAGGCGAGCTGCTTCATGCTAACGGAGTTGTTGATCTCGTAATCCCTCGCGGCAGCAAGCGCCTTATCGACTTCGTTCGTCAAGAGGCATCCGTACCTGTCATCGAAACAGGAGCTGGTGTATGTCATGCATATTTCGACAAAGATGGAGACACAGAGAAAGGAGCGCGCATCATCAATAACGCCAAGACTCGCCGTGTAAGCGTATGCAACGCACTTGACTGCTCTATCATCCACGCTGACCGCCTCGCCGACCTCCCTGCGATATGCGAGCCACTCAAGGAGAGCAATGTTCTTATCTATGCTGACGAACCTGCACTCGCAGCACTCGCAAACAGCTACCCTGCAGAACTGCTCAAGCCATCAACAGAAGAGAGCTATGGTACAGAGTTTCAATCTTACACGATGGCAGTGAAAACTGTCATTTCGGCAGATGAAGCAATCAAGCACATACGCAAGTTTGGTTCAGGACACTCAGAATGCATAATCACAGAAAACCGTTCTACAGCAGACAAATTTCTTGCTCAGGTGGATGCAGCCTGCGTTTACCACAACGCTCCAACAGCATTCACTGACGGCGCACAGTTCGGCCTTGGAGCAGAAATCGGCATTTCGACACAGAAACTGCATGCTCGCGGCCCTATGGCTCTCGAAGAAATCTGCACATACAAGTGGATTATAGAAGGCAACGGACAGGTGAGAAGCAAATAAATAAGCATACGCACCAACCTAAACAAGCAAGTATCCAACACGGACATTTGCTATAGATGCGTAACAGAAAGAGGGATTAGGCTGCAGCCTAATCCCTCTTTCTGTATGTGGTATGTGGTAAATCACAAATGTAAATAGATAGTCACAAACTAAACACCCAAACTCACTTAATCTCCTCAAAGTCAACATAAGTGCCCTCATTTCTGTTAAAAATCTTACCTCCCGTACTAGCAGCAGAAGAAGATGAAGAAGAAGAGGACGATGATGATGAATTTGACGAAGTTTTGGTGTTAGAAAATGAACTCTTTTTCTTCTTGCTATCAGACTTCTTCTTAAAGCCAGAAAAGAAGGACCATATCTTCTTCAAATTACCAAAACCTCCAACAAGTTTGCACATTATAAAGATTCCTATGCCGAATACAACAAGCAAGGAAACCAATATAATACCTATAATAGTCAGTAGTGCTTCAATCATATTTCTTTCTAATAATTAGTAATGGAGAATTAGTGACTTAGAAACATTTTGCTGTTCTATTTGGCTACCGCTCTTTTACCATTGCTTTCCTAAGACAAGCAAGCAGCAGCCATAAAACAAGATATGCCTTGTCACTTAATCTCTCTTAGACAAATATGATGCCACAATAGAAACTAAGACATAAAGTCCGATACAAACAGACAACGCGCGTATCAAACTATACCATAACATGCCATTTGCGCCACCAACAACAGCCGAACTACAAAGTACGACAAAGCATATCATCAAGAATATGTATTTCACTTTATTTTCTGCCCAGCTCATAGTTTTGAATTTGAAAGCGAACATTGGCACTTCACACACAAGAAGCCAGCAGAAGAGTATCATAAAGAGGAACAAAAATACAACATTGAAACGGGGACCAACCAGCCACTCCTTGCTGCTGCACACCAAAGACGCCCAGAAAATAGCATTTGCAGGTGTAGGCATTCCTATAAATCCAAAATGCTGTCGCTCATCAATATTAAATTTCGCAAGCCTCAAAGCAGAGAACGCTGCAATGAGGAATGCTGTAAAAGGCATTACCTGACGGACAACAAGAGCATCCAAAATTTCAGGATATTGAACATGGAAAAACAGCGTGAACAATATTGAGGACGGAGCTACACCAAATGTAACACAGTCGGCAAGAGAATCAAGCTCCAATCCTATCTTACCACTCACTCCTAATGCACGAGCTGTCATTCCGTCAAAGAAATCAAAAAATGCACCGAGCAGAATGAAAAGGAATGCGAAATCGTATCCCTGCTTAAATCCACAATACGTTGCAATACATCCACAAATAAGATTGCAACAAGTAATAATATTTGGAATATGTTTCTTCATCGTTATTTAAGTCTTGCAATAATCGTTTCATCACCAACAGTTGACTGTCCCATCTTTACAAGCACCTCTGTGCCAAGTGGAAGATAAACATCCACACGACTGCCAAACTTAATAAATCCCATGTGGTCATCAATGAAACATTCATCACCAGGCTTTGAATATGTCACAATACGACGAGCCATAGCTCCTGCTATCTGCCTCGCCATCACTTCATGACCATGATGAGTTTTTATCACCACCATTGAACGCTCATTCTCCGTACTTGCCTTTGGAAGGTATGCCTTCATGAAATTTCCATTCTGGTGGCCAACCTTTACGATTGTACCTTCACAGGGAATCCAGTTTGCATGAACATTTGTAATGCTCATGAAAATGCTTACCATAAGACGCTTGTCATGAAAATACTCGTTCTCCTCCACTTCTTCAATCACCACAATCTTTCCATCAGCAGGAGCAACAACAGTACCAGTCGTCGGACCTTGAAACATTCGGATTGGGCAACGGAAGAAATTCAGCAATATGCCATAAAGGATGACAACAACACCCATAATAACATAACTGCCCCAATTCAATGTGCCGCGAGAGAACCATGCCAATGTCAATATTACCAATGCAACAGCACCTGTGTACAACAAGGTATGCTTCCCTTCATGATGTATTCTTATTTTATTTCTACGTTTATTATGGATAATCGGCTTTTCCTTTGTCATTATATTTAAGTATGTTATTTCTGTTTTAGTAGATTTTTCTACATGCAAAGATAGACATATTTATTATATAAGACAAACAAAAATAACTTTTTTCAATATTTTTCTCCATTTCTTTTTGCAAATCTAAATAAAAGCATTAACTTTGCACCCGCATTCGCAAAAGGATATGTTATCCACAAGGCATAATCCCCTAAAAGCGGACGCTTGAGGATTGTGTTATGGTGTAATGGCAGCACTAGAGTTTTTGGTTCTCTCAGTCCAGGTTCGAATCCTGGTAACACAACCAGAGATTTGACACTGAAATAGGATCAAAACTCAAAACATCGGACTTGTAGCTCAGTTGGTTAGAGCAACAGACTCATAATCTGGAGGTCCTAGGTTCAAGCCCTAGCTGGTCCACCTCTCAAAATCAAGCAGTTAAGCCACAAGCTTAGCTGCTTTTTCTTTTGCTTTGCGAACACATTGCGAACACAGAGACATTTGTACAGCAACATGGTTTTCGCACATTTTCATGCTTTTTTATCTTGCGAACACGTATTTTCATCAGATTTCATTTTCCCAAATTCGAGGAAACAGAATAGTTTCAATCCAATTCGCCAAATAGCAAGAAATACACCTTCTCAACATTTTATAGTATGATTATTCGTGTAAAATCATACTCGTAAGCCAAATCTTGTTAAGAACAGGCTCTGAAAATCAGCTATTTTCGTCGTATCGTCATTCTTGTCGTAACTTTGCACTGCGGTTTTGAAGTCGGCACTTCCACTGCCACTTCTTTCCGCCATACCAGTGACAGGTGTGTGGAAGGCACCTCAGAGGCTGGCAATGCAAATTTAACAAGAGTAATAATATGTTAGAAAACAATTCAAATACGCAGTTCGTGGTAATGACTATGTCTGACTATATGAACATGGTACATGAAGCTGCCAGAAATCTTGTCGCTGTACAAAGTGCGACATCACCTTCCACAACTGAGATGGAGGACAAATACATGACACGTCAAGAGGTTGCGAAATTGCTCAAGGCAAGTCTCACAAGCCTTTGGCGTTGGAACAAGGAAGGCATCCTCTGTAACTACAAAGATGGAAATGCGAAGGTGGTATATCTCAAGGAAGAGGTTTACGACTTCATCAAGAACCGCAAGAACATCTCAGCGACTGCCTACGAGACTTCTGCCTCACAGGAAGGAGGTGCGTCATGAATGCTCTCGCTCCCAGTATGCAAACTCAGCCAATTGATTATGTGGGCTTATGGCACAAGTCAAGGCTCAGTGTCCATGATGTGATAGAGAAGGATCCTGAAGTTCTCAAGGTTGGAGAGGTCACAATCTGCACCTTGGGCAACTTCAGTGCCTCCATCGGTAAAGCCAAAAGTAAAAAGACCTTCAACCTTTCTGCTATTGTGGCAGCTGCGCTCAAAGGCGACATGGTGGTAAACTACACTGGTTGTTTCCCTCCTGACAAGAACAAGATTCTCTATGTTGACACCGAGCAGAGTGATCACCACTGCAACAGAGTGTACAAGCGTATCCTCAAACTGGCAGGACTTCCCGATGATGAGGATTGCGACCGACTGGAGTTCCTGGGACTTCGCAAGCATACTCCTGCAGACCGTCTTGGAATAATAGATGCTGCCATTCATGGAATAGATGGTTTGGGACTGGTAATCATTGATGGTGTAAGAGATCTTGTTGTTGACATCAACTCTCCATCTGAGGCAACTTTTATCATATCCAAGTTGATGCAGTGGACAGATGAATTTCAGATACATCTTCACACCATCCTTCATCAGAACAAGGGTGACGACAATGCCAGAGGTCATATAGGTACAGAACTACTCAACAAGGCAGAAACTGTGTTGCAGGTCGAGAAAGACAAGACTGACCATAACATCAGCAAGGTCGAAGCAGTTTGCATTCGTGATAGAGAATTTGATCCTTTTGCATTTCGCATCAATGAGGAACATTTGCCAGAACTCTTGGATGATTACTCATTCGAGAACAAACCTACTGGCAGACCGCCAGAGAACAAAGACCCTTTCACGACTACGCCTTTACAGGTTCACCAGCGTGTGATAGATGCAATTTATGCAAATCCTGATGCAATATACGGTTACCAAGAATTGCATAAAGCACTCAAAGCTGCATACGAAAAAGAGAAGCATCCTATGGGCAACAACAAAATTTCAACTATCATCACGTGCTTGTGGAACAAGCGTATTATCATCAAGAATGACAAGGGAAAAAACATTCTCAATCCCGAGAGACACTGGTAGTAACTTTACTTTAATCAAAGGGCGTATATAGGAGAGTTTCTTAAAGCAGCTTGCTGAACAAAACGAAGGGCTTGCCCAAGTTATAGCCCACTATAACTACACACTGCGTTTACGTAGTTGTGGGCTCTGCCGAGAGCCTGGGCTTTGCCCCGACCCAATCAGGACTCTGTCCCAATACCCTGCTCATGGGCATCTGCCCCATAAGAACCCTGAGCAGGAAGTGACTCTCTCCCTGCACCCTCCACTTAGGACTCTGCCCCAAGAACCCAAACTCAAATGTAACAAGAAATGCCTAACTACACATCAGATCACGTCAAGCCATGCAACATTGGGCAAAGCGAGGCACATAACAGACGTACACCAGAATACATTGCCCACATCAACAAGGATGAAATTTACATCCGTCCCGACCTTGTTCCCCAAAACGTGGAATGGATCTCATCTGACATGGAAGGTCGCAATCTCCAACAATACTACGATGACATAGCCATCATGGTAAAGGAGAAAACAGGACGCGCTTTACAAACAAAGGAACGAACCATCACTGACAAGAAGACTGGTAAGACAAAGAAGGTTCAAGGAAGTTCGCCAATCAGAGAAAGTGTATTGGTATGCAGTGCCAACACCACGTTTGATCAGGTTAAGCTTTACGCACAAAAGGTTCATGAGGAACTTCACATCAAACCTCTTCAGATATTCTTTCACAAAGACGAAGGTCACTATGAGAACAAAGACGATACTGACGCATGGATTCCCAACTATCATGTTCATTTGATATGGGATTGGATGGATCACACAACAGGCAAGTCCATCAAGACAGGCAAAGCTGACATGAGCAGAATGCAGGATCTGGCAGCCGAATGCCTTGAAATGGACAGAGGGCGAAGCAAAGAAGAGACAGGCAAGGAGCATCTAGAGCGCAACGACTTTGTCATTAGCAAGCAGCGTGCTAAAATCGAAGAGCAAAAAGCCGAGTCTGACCACCTCAATAAAGAGAATAACGCAAAGGCAAGTCGTCTGAATGAATTAAACGCCCAGATTGCAGAAAAGGAAGAAGAACTTGCACAAGAGAGACGAGGAGGTTTGGATGCCATCCTTTCTGGAACCGCCAATATGTTCGGTAAGGGCAAATATGCAGCCATCGAAAAGAGAAACAAGGAACTCGAAGAGGCAATTCCCAAGGAGAAACAACGACTTGAAAAAGAATTCTCCCAAAAGGTAAAGGCTGCTGTTGCAGAACAAACTAAGCCCTATATTGAGGCTAAGAAGCGTGATGAACAGACAATCACTGCCCTCAAAAGAAAATGCGAATCGCTCACTTGCGATCTTACTTACAAGGTTTCCAGCGATAAGCAAGAACTCGAAGCGATGGAAAAGCGTGTGAGTTGGAGAAACGATGTGTTGCTTGCTCTTGCTAAGGCATACTATAGAACCAGCAATTTGTTTCGCAAGGTCATTGACGCAATCATAGACTATGCACATTCTGCATTTGGAGGAAATGGTAAGCATGGCGACATCTTCCCAAACGATGAAGTAGTTGCCATAAAGACAATCATTGACCAGTATGCGGAAAACAAAGAGGCACGTATTAGTGTGGGCAACTGGCTTGCAATGTTCGCAGAAAGCGAAGGGCACTTGAATGACTACGAATCAGAAAGAGCCTATAGCGAGGTAGAGGACATTGCAACTGGCAAATACGATCATCGTCTCGGCAAAGGAGGTCAAGGTATTTCAATGTAGTGATAGCTGGCATGAGAATATGAATGCTGCCTTCCAAAAGAAAAAGGAGGGCAGCATTTTGTGTTATAGACCAGCAAAATATGTCTTTAGGGCTTCCACATACTTTTGCATGGCTTCACGTCCTGTATCGGTCATCTTGCAGATGGTTCGAGGTTTGGTGCCCGAGCCATCTGTTTCTTTCTTGATGTAGCCAGCCGTACTGAGCTTGTCCAGCTGCACACTGAGGTTGCCTGCAGTCGATTCCGTCTTCTCCTTCAGATAGACGAAGTCGGCTTCTTCAACACTTAGCAGAATGGACATGATAGCAAGTCGGAGCTGACTATGTAATAGCGGATCTAGTTCTTTCATCATATGTTATCGTTCCTCTTGACGTTACTATTATGTGCCTCTTTATTGATGATGATTCCAGGCACAACAAGGGAGAAGAATGAAAGTACTGCAAAAAAGAAATTGTAGTTATTGGTCATCGTTTGGTTAATGAACAGATCCGACAACATCATGAGACACATACCCATTGGGAGTCCAATATAATAATTGATTTTGTGAATCTTGAGCATCAAACAAGTAAGATAGGCTCCAACCATGGGCATAAATGCACCAATGAAGTACATGCCTATCCATGCTCTTGGTTCGTTGAAACGTAATACAAGAATTATAGCTGGATATGACAAGAGAATAGTGCCTATACCTTTCCATACGAGTTGCAGATTCTCCTCGATGTAAGTTTTTACTTGTGGCTGGACACTCTTACGAACTTGTCTTTGGTTGATGTATTGGTACAAATAACCAAGCACAGGTATGGCAAAGTAGCCCCACATCCACATTCCGTTGCCAGTGAGCTGTATCCCTAATCCTACTACGACAGCAACCATCATCATGACGACTCCCCAAACGATGAACGGCTTGCCACTTCCAACTGCAATTCTATTCTTTGTCTGCTGTATCATTTGCGATATGAGCTCCAGGCTCTCTTTCTCAGAAATCTTCTTTTCTTCCATTTTTCTTGTTGTTTGCGACACATAATATTATATAATGTGTCAGGTTCGTTACTCAGTTTATTTTATAAACCATTTCGGTAAAAAGAGAAGCAAGGAGGTCGACTCTCGCTTGCTTTAAGCTAGCATGATACTCTTCTCACACTAATGGTTTCGGGTGCAAAGTTACATAAGTTTATAATATAAACCAAATATTTCTCAATAAAATATACCTTATTTAACATTAGTTTACAAAATAAACTACATTCAAGTTCACTTTACTTTAACACCGTCATATATACATACGCATTAAAGTAAAGTAATGACAAAAGGGGAAAGAAAGGCTTTGCCACGATTGCTTTTATTCCTTTTTCCCCCTTTGTCTGTTATCATTTCAGCAAATTCAATACTACATCTGGCGACATCTCCATCTTTGTTATAGCGCAAAGGCTGGTACCCATATCCTTGACACTTGCACCCATCAGGTACACATCATCATCAACAACCAAGAAACGGTCATGGGATTTATGGGGCAACTGTACGAACACCACAGTATCGTATTGCTCATTGTGCTTCTCCACATCCAACTTGAACTGTTCGGTATAGCGAGAGTGTATCGTAGCCGACACCCCTTTTTCTCTTTTGGTCAGCAAAGTGAGAACTCTTTCATCCACGAAGTTATCAA
>JAKSLL010000209.1 GCA_024401215.1 Bacteroidaceae bacterium | reverse complement strand
ACTCCATCCTCTGGACGCTTGTATGCATAGTTACCAACCCCTGTAAGAACCATCAAGAATGATGGTTTCTTCATCTTTGTAGTATCTAATTTATTAGCTAATACTTGCAGGTTCTCTGCTCCCTCTTTTATCAATGCATCGCCTCCCAGCTTGATTTCTATGAGTCCGTATGAACCATTTTCCAAATGGACTACTGCATCGCATTCCAGATTACTTTTGTCACGGTAATGATAAACTGTTCCTCCTAATGCGTCTGCATATACTCTTAAGTCGCGGACACAAAGTGTTTCAAAGAACAGTCCAAAAGTATTCAGATCATTGATAAGATCCTCTGGACCGAGACCAAGAGCGGCTGTTGCTATGGACGGGTCTATAAAATACCTCGTATCAGAAGTACGTATGGCTGTCTTGGAACGTAGGTTTGGATTCCATGCAAGCGAATCTTCAATCACAAATATCTTTTTCAATGCTTTGATGTAAGAATAGATTGTATTTTCACTAAGCTCATCACTTTCATTAACTTTAATGTCTGCTAATATCGTGCCTGCACTAGCCTGAGAACCTTGATTCCTTGAGTATGAACGCATAAGTCTTTTTGTTAGTTCTGGGTCACGCTCAATGTCATCAACTCTGGAAATGTCATATCGGTATACGGCTTCATAATACTCTTTTGCTTGTAATAATGCTGCCTTTTTGCTTTTCTTTAGAGTTGCCTTTGGCCAGCCTCCTCTACAAGTCAGATATGCCAATTGATCAATGTCTATATTGCTCACGCCATCTATAGAGTCTGCGTTTTTGAACAGGGCACCAAGGCTGACATCACCAGTAGAATCTCCTGATTCCCATAAGCTCATGGTTCGAAGCTTAAGCCAGGACATACGTCCTGTACCAGAATGAAAAATCTCATCTTGTTTTGGAGGAACAGCCGATCCTGTAAGCATAAATTGACCATCTTCATTTCTTTTGTCTACTTCATTTCTGACTGCATCCCAGAATTGAGGAGCCAGTTGCCATTCATCAATAAGCCTTGGAGTCTCTCCTTGCAAAAGACGTTTAATGTTTGTTTGTGCCATGGCGAGGTTTTGACTCTTTGTGTCTGGGTCGGCCATATACAATATGCTATTTGCCTGTTGACTTGCAAGTGTTGTCTTTCCACAATACTTGGGCCCTTCAATGAGGACCGCTCCCATTGCTTCAAGTTTGTCTGCTAAAATCTGGTCGGCGATGCGCTTTTTGTACTCTTTCATGTTGATGCTTTTGTTTGGCTGCAAATATAATGTATTTTTCTGTAAATCATGCAAGTTTTAATACTAAATATGACACTTGGCTTAATTCTGATGTGGCGTTTGGCTTGATTTTGATGTGGCATTTGGCTTGTTTTTGATGTGGCATTTGGCAGAATAAATAAGGTTCTAGCTTCGACAGAATAAGGGAATAGATGTTAGGCAATTTCTTCTTTTATACTCGATGAAATTGAAGTTTTTGTGATTTTTATCTTCTATAAAAGATATTTTTACTACTTTTGCTGCAAATATCTATTATAGTGGATATGGAAACAATTGTCAGACAAACTTATATAGACAGAATAGAGAAGTATCTGGGCAAAGATACGATTATCATTCTCACAGGTCAAAGACGTGTGGGAAAAAGCTCTGTGCTCCGTCTCTTCAGGGATAAGGTTGCCAATCTTGATAGAAACAATATCATCTATATAAATAAAGAGAAGCATGCCTTTGATGACATCCGCACCTATCACGACCTAAATGCGTATATTGATGCCCATCGTGACGAGAGCAAGATGAATTATATCCTGATTGATGAGATACAGGACATTGAGGAGTTCGAACGGAGTGTGCGAAGCTTTTATGAGGAGCCAGATGTGGAACTGGTCATTACGGGTAGCAACTCGAGTATGCTCAGCAGCGAATTGAGTAGCAAGATAGGTGGCAGGTACAAGGAAATTTATGTGCAGGCATTGAGTTATGAGGAGTTTCTTGTATTTCACAATCTTACCGACAGCGATGATGCGCTAGCAAAATACATCCAGTTTGGCGGACTTCCAGGATTGATACGCTATGGACTCAGTGAACAAGATGCACGCGAGTATCAGATGGATGTGTACAACACCGTCTTGCTGAAGGATGTCATCATGCGTAACCAGATTCGCAATGTGCCTTTCCTTGAGAATCTGGTACGTTTCCTTGCCGACAATGCTGGCAAACTCATCTCGGCAAATAGCATAGCCAAGTACATGAAAGCCCAAGGGGAGAGCATCACTTCCACGGCTATCATCAGTTACATCAAGTTCTTGTGTGAGTCATACATGTTGCACAAAGTGAACCGCTATGACATTCACGGTAAGAGGCTTTTTGAGAGCAATGATAAGTTCTACTTTGAGGACAATGGCATACGTAATGCCCTCTGCGGTGGCTCGCGACAGGGGGATGTTGAGAAGGTTATTGAAAATATCATCTACAACCATCTGATACGTTTGGGATACGAAGTGACGGTAGGACAACTGCAAGCAGGGGAGATAGATTTTGTGTGTACAAAGTCCACGGGTGATCGCATCTACATCCAGGCATGCTTTATTATTGCAGATGACGCCACCCATGAACGAGAATTTGGCAATTTGCATGCTATCAAGGACAACTATCCTAAGTATGTCATCTCAATGACTCCACTTCTCAAACGTGCAGATGACAATGGCATTACCCATTTGCACCTCAGGGAATTCCTGAAGAACGGATTATAATCTATATAT
>JAKSLL010000208.1 GCA_024401215.1 Bacteroidaceae bacterium | reverse complement strand
ATACCAGTTACTATAGCATACGAACCCCATGTAATTGGATAGTTGTGACCGCATAACCACTTACCGCAATCGTGTGTCATATAATATGCGATAGGAAATATAACACAGTTGAGTAAAAAGCCTATGATGGCAGATACAATAGCGCAACCACATGCGATTGCCACTATGTCACCAAATGATTTTCTTCTCATATCCTAACCTCCTATTCATGAATGAAACATCCATCCATAACCTGCAAATAAATGTCACACTTCTGCTCGGCAGTAAGATAATGAGACGTTGTGTTGTACTCAGCACCATTCATGAATATTGATGCTATAACTACAGTCATAACTGCAAGAATACCGTAAATGTAATTCTTCATAATTTTGTCCTCCGAAATTAATGGTGATAAACACCTGTTATTGTTTTAATCTTGTTTCTGAGTGCAAACATTGGCTCGCACGAAAGAAATAGGGAACGTCGCTTGCAAAGCGGTGCCCGTTTCTAATTTCTGAGTGCAAACATTGGCTCGCACGAAAGAAATAGGGAACGTCGCTTGCAAAGCGGTGCCCGTTTCTAATTTCTGAGTGCAAAATTATGCGAAAACTGTCCCAACATTCGGGACAGTTTTGAAAAAAGTTTATTTTTTATGAAAAAAAATCACCATTATTTGTACATTTCGAGTGTTTTTCTAAGATTTTCGGCAATTTCATCTGCTAATGATTGAGGAGAAACGACTTTTAGCCATTGACCTCTCGACATTACATGAGCAATGAAATCACTTGTTGGACGCATGAATATTTCATAATCCACGTACCCATCACCCTTGGCTATTTCTTTTTGTGAATGATGAACAGGAAGATCATTCATATAGTGTTTTTCATTACCGAAAGCTCTGAGAACGATGCGTTGAGCAGGATACCGCTCGTCACGCATCACACCAAAACAATCAGCGAAATACTCCTTTGTATTAAATGTTTCAGGAATACTGAACTTATCTTCTAATATCCTTGCTCCAAGAACTCTATCGAAAGAGAAAAGTCTGTTGCCATCAGCAGTATTTGCCATAATATACCATCTACGCTTGTGGTATTTGAGGAAATAAGGTTCTATGATGCGTTCTGATACATCAGTAGAACCATACTTCTGATAATCAATGACAACCTTGCGGTTTTCCTTCATGGCATCAACATATAGTTCAAGATACCTTACTGATGGTATCGATTCAAGGAATATACGATTCTGAAGAGACATACTATCCGAGATAATGTTATTAACGGATAGGGTAGAGAAGAGCCAGTTCTGAACCGAGTCTTCATCTAATACACGATCATTATGGATGTAGTATTTGCGTCCCTTACACTCAATAATGATACCAAATATATCTAAGATTGCATCCCTATGACGATTGAAAGTAGAGCGATGCAGTTTTGGTTGGTTGCTAATATTAGAATTCGACCATTCCTTATTAATTTGGTCAAAGGTTATTTCACCATATTTATGTATGATGTTTATTAGCCAGATACATTCCTTGAATAAGTTTGGTGATTTCATTATTTGTAATTAGTAATTCATTATTTTCAGATACATATTCCTCAGATAGCCTCTTCTTTCAAACACCTTATGCAACTTGAAACCATCTTTCTGCATAAGATGATTGCTGATGTTATCTGGATGAGCGGTGGCAAGAATGAAAGGATCAAAGATTCCTTATTCGCCAATGCCTCAACAACAGCATCTGTAAGTTCAAAGAACGCTTTCCTATCAGCTATGCCAAGTTTTCTTATTATCATTTTTCTATTACTCAAATCCGATATTATCATAGACATACTTCACGCTTTCAGCATATTCTTCATCAGTTGTCAAATGCTCAATTATCATTGGCATATCTGGATTTTCAGCCTCAGCAAGACGTATGTATCTCTTCATATCGAGAGTTCCTTCACCACAAGCACATTCCTGAAGTTGGAAGGTATATTCTTCCTTCAGATTGATGTCTTTCAGATGACAACTGCAGATATATCCTTTAAGCTTTGAGAAACACTCATCAAGGAATTTGTCATTAAAGAAATATCGCTCTGGAGAGGTTATCATATTAACGACATCAAGATGAGCACCAAACTGAGGTCGGTTCACATCTTTTATAAGACGCAGATACTCATCAGGATTGCTTGGAATCATCCAAGGCATCGATTCGATGCAGAACAACGTATGCTTTGGTTGGGCAGTATCTATAATCTGCTGAATCATCTCAACAGCCATTGTCCATAGTTCGCTACTGAAATTCTCTCTATAGCCACCATCCCAACGAGGGCCATAAGGAGTACCAACTACATTTACACAACAGATAGCCCCAATACGATCTGCCATACGAAGCTGATTGATGGCATAGTCAATCCAATGAGCCCGCTCTTCTGGATCAGCAGCAAGAGTATTTCGCCAAACTCCAACCTCTGCAATGACTAATCCAGCCTTATCAGCAGCTTCCTTATATGCCATATATACATCTTCGCCTGCAAGATAATCCACAGGGAAGTTTACGCATTTCAATCCAAGAGCAACGTGCTTTGCTGCCCAATCTTCAGGAGACGAATGCTCCAGACATGATGATATTCCTAATAACATGATTTTTTTCGATTAAGGATTAGGGAATATGGATTAGAGTTTGATTGTATTGTCATAAGAAAAGCATTCAAACTCTATTCCTTCATCCAACAATTCTATTCCTATAAGATGCTTAAAACTGACGAAAATGAAGTACAGATGCATCCATTTCATTAAGAT
>JAKSLL010000207.1 GCA_024401215.1 Bacteroidaceae bacterium | reverse complement strand
GAGTGCTAAGACCTGAGTAAGATACAAACCGTAAAAATGCGTACAATAAAAACAGCAGTCGCTAACTTGCGGAGAAGTCAGCGACTGCTGTTTTGCTTGTATAACCTTAGCGATTACTTAGTCTTCTGGAACATCTCAGCTCTGAAGACCTGTTTGCCGTTGATGCTAACAGTCACAGGAACACCATCGCCAACACTTAAACCGAATTTGGCCCAGACAATTGGAAGGGTTCCCACAGCCTTTTCCTGCATCTCATCCGAATTGAACTCTATGGTAAGAGAACCACTCTTACACTTACCCTTGTATGTACCAGCCTTGACATCATTGATGTCTTTAGGTACGACAATCGAACCTACCTTCTGGCCATCACCAGCATCCTCATCGGTATAAGTAAATGACCAGACATCGCCATCCTTATCGGTGTAGGTATAGGTACCATAAGACATAAGTTCACTAGCTGTTATGTCCTCGCTCGTGTAATCGTACTCGTATAACTTTACCAAATTGGCACTTATGGTAACGGTTATCGATTTAAGATTTGTGTTCTCTTTCACCAATCTGTCGATTTCAGCCTTATACTGGTCTAGACCCTTGATGATAGCATCAGCCTTGTTCTTGTCGTTGACCTGCATCGTGTAAATCTTACCAGTATGATTATCTATTTTAGCATCATTTCCTAACTTCTCTTTGATAAAATCTATCACCTTAGCACCAGTATCGCCATCGTCTGCACCAGAAACAGTAATAGTGTAGATTCCAGGCTGAGTGCTTGGCTTAACAGGAGTGTCATTGTCGTCGTCATCGCCGCAGCTTACAAGACAAAAGGGGATACACAGCATTGCCATTAAGGCAAAGATTGAAAAAATCTTCTTCATTTTGTTTTTCTTTAGTTTTAAATTATAGTTAAACATTCTTATTTATACATAAATTTGTTATTCCAGCCGCAAAAGTACAAAAGAAATTCCATACTACATATACTATCTCATATTTTTTTATAATAACCGAACATTTTCTATATTATACGATGTAAAAAATGAGATATCGCACTAAAAAAGAGAAACGTCAAAAAAAATTCAGACGTTTCTCTTTTTTACTTTTTTCACATTTCTGAAGGAGTGTTCCTCAAATTAGACTGAAGTTCAATAGAGGCACCTGCAAGCGAGGGGCTTTTTCATTTCCTTTCCAACTCCTGCAAGCTCTCCATCTTCTTGGTTTCCAAGAATTCGTATATACCAGACAAATGCTCTTTCACTTTCTGCTGACCAAACTCATACACCTTTGTCACAAGTCCGTCGAGGAAGTCTCTGTCATGACTAACAACAATGAGCGTACCATCAAAATCCTTCAACGCCTGCTTCAGCACATCTTTTGTCTTCAAATCAAGATGGTTTGTCGGCTCATCAAGAATAAGAAGGTTTACAGGTTCGAGAAGAAGCTTCAGAATAGCAAGCCTCGTTCGCTCGCCACCCGACAGCACCTTCACCTTCTTTGTACTCTCTTCTCCTCCAAACATGAATGCACCCAGCAAGTCACGAATCTTATTGCGTATTTCGCCCTTTGCCACATCGTCTATCGTCTGAAACACAGTAAGTTCGCCGTCAAGCAGCGATGCCTGATTCTGAGCGAAATATCCAATCTGCACATTATGTCCAAGCTCAAGAGTGCCCTCATGCTGAAGTTCACCCATGATGCACTTCACCATAGTTGACTTTCCCTCGCCATTCCTACCGACAAAAGCCACCTTCTCGCCTCTCTCGATAGTAAACGATGCATCCTTGAATATCAACCTGTCGAAAGACTTGCCAACCTCCGATGCAATAACAGGATACTGACCTGAGCGTGGAGCAGGTGGAAATTTTAGTCTCAACGCACTTGTATCTTCTTCATCCACCTCAATTAGTTCGAGCTTTTCAAGCATCTTCACACGGCTTTGTACCTGAAAAGTCTTGGAGTATGTACCCTTGAATCTTTCTATGAAGTCTTTCGTCTCAGCAATCATCTTCTGCTGCTCTTCATACTGCTTCTGCTGCTGTTCGCGCCTTTCCTTTCGCAGTTCGAGATAGTGACTATACGACGCTTTGTAGTCATATATTCTACCCATAGTAACTTCAATAGTACGCGTTGTTATGTTGTCCACGAACTTTCTGTCGTGACTGATAACAACAACAGCCTTGCCACTCTCTCTGATGAAATCTTCAAGCCAGCCGATACTTTCTATGTCAAGGTGATTTGTCGGCTCATCAAGAAGAAGAACATCAGGATTCTTAAGCAGCAGCTTAGCAAGTTCAATTCGCATTCTCCATCCGCCAGAGAACTCGCTTGTCGGTCTGTCAAAATCCTTCCTCTCGAAACCAAGTCCAAGAAGAATCTTTTCCACATCTTCTTCAAAATGAGTCATGTCTATCGAATAGAACTTCTCCGACAAGGTGCTAACTTTTTCTATGAGTGCCATATACTCATCACTCTCATAGTCTGTTCGTGTGGCAAGCTCCTCATTGAGTCTGTTTATCTCCTCTTCAGCTTCATGCAGATGGGCAAAAGCCTGACTTGTCTCTTCAAAAACTGTGCGCCCGTCTTCTGTCATGAGATGCTGCGGAAGATACGCCACAACACAATCTTTAGGAGCAGACACCGTTCCTCGAGTTGCTGGCCTGACACCAGCAAGTATCTTGAGCAGCGTACTCTTTCCTGCGCCATTCTTACCCATCAAGGCAATACGGTCTTTCTCATTTATCTGAAACGAAATGTCCTTAAACAATGTTGTCCCGCCAAATTCGACGGTCAATCCATCAACTGTAATCATCTTATA
>JAKSLL010000206.1 GCA_024401215.1 Bacteroidaceae bacterium | reverse complement strand
AGCAGACGTTCCTTATCCTTCATAATCAGGTCAAAGGCACGTTCCTCATTTTCGCCTTCCTTGTTGCCGGAGTCAACAGCCTTTCCCTTCTTATCCATTGAGAAGTAACCCTGATGCACCTTAGATGCAGCATTTCGAGGGTCAGAGAGGTAACGCAGATAGGCTTCGTCGCTGAATGTAGGCTGTAACTCAGAGAGTACGTTGGCATACTCTTCTTCAAACATCTTGGCAAACTTACCCTTGGTCTCTTCTCCTTCATACAGACGATAACTGTCAACATGATCAATAAAGAAGAGGCTAAGCACTTTTATCTTTTGACCAAACAACTGACGCTCACGCTCCAGATGGGTACGGATGGTTTCACGAATCTGTATGCGACGCAGATAGTCTTCGTTGACACTACCTACCGCATCACCTTCATGAAGGACTAATCCATTGAGGAAACGGATGCAACCTTGCAAGCCATCAATGCGTTCTATGATGAAGTTGTTATCGTATTCTGCCAGTTCGCCACTTTGCTCATGCAGGTTGAAGCCTTCGCCCACAACCTTGCTTGTCTGCTTTACTCCTGTCGCCGACTTTTTGTCAAAGCTGATGCGAGCCTGAGGATTGCCTTTGCCTATGATGATTTCTTCCAGATACACATAGCCGTTGGTTGCCGTCGAACCAATCTGCCTGATACCCTTCACCTCAATCTTCTTTACCAGTTTCTGGTTGTAGGCATCGATGGCATCCAGTCGGTACATCATGTTATAGATGTCGTCCTTGCGGTGTGTGGCACTATAGAGAAGGGTGAACAGAGGCTTGAACAAAGCCAAGCCCTTTCGAGTCTTGTTGTTCCTATCCACGCCCAACACACTCTGCGGCTCATCAATGATCATGATAGGGTGACACTGGCTGAGCACGTCGATAGGACGACGGCTGCCAAATTCATCACGCTTATCAAAGATGATTCGTGCCGCCTTATCCGCCTTTGCCCCCTTACTTTTCTCCTCGTTCATTGACGAGTTGAATGCTTGGGTATTGATAATCATGACATGCATACCTGCATCGCTGGCAAAGGCATCAATCTTGCTGAGTTGCTTTGAGTTGTAGATGAAGTACTGCATTCGCTTGCCGTTGTACTCCTGGGCAAAATGCTCCTGCATACTCTCAAAGCTCTTCAATACACCTTCACGGATGGCAATGCTTGGAACCACCACGATGAACTTCGTCCAACCGTAACGCTCATTCAGTTCGTACATGGTCTTGATATAGGTGTAGGTCTTACCCGTACCCGTTTCCATTTCTATGGTGAAAGCCATGCCGACACCCTGAATGTCTTGTAGGTAGTCAACAGGCTTCAATCCTTGTTCTGTCTGTACGGCACGCACATTCTCGCAAATGGCTTCGCGCGTGAGAACAACGTTCTTATTGCCAAAACCAGCAAGAGAGAAAAGCACCTTGTTCTTTCCCTGGTCAACGGTGTGGTCGCTCAGACCATCACTCTTGGGTTGACCGGTAAAGGCATTGGCAATGGAACGAGCAGCCTCAGTCTGAAATCGTTGATGTTTATATCTTATCCTCATTCTTGGTCTCCTTTCAATCTAAGGATTTCAGCGTCAAAATCAGATATGTATTCTTTGTCCTGTCTTATTCTGTATGACTCATATTCACGTTCGGCTTTCAATTTGGCTTCCAATGCAGAGATACTACCGGTACCTTCCAACAATGAGCGTCCCGTTACTGTCAGAAATCCATCAAGCAATCGGCTCCATTCAGCCATCGTTGTAGGTATTTCCTGTTCTGCACGGTCTTCAGCCAAATCCAAATAGGCAGAAACCAGACGGTTGATAGCATTCATGTGCTTCTGATCAAGATAGTTCTTGGCTATAGCGACATCCGATTTCATTATCTTGCCATCGGGTGCATTTCTCCATGTAGTCAACCCCATGTTAGGTTTTTGTGCATCAGCAGTATGAAATATGATTTCTGCTGCAGTCTGCCCAGAGATAGCCCAATGGAGTTTGTTCTGCACACTGGCAAAGAATAACTTTGTCTCCTGCGCATTCTTGTCATAGTCAACCGAAAGAGCATAGATGTCCGTTATCTTTTGATAGAAACGACGTTCGCTGGCTCTAATCTCTCTGATGTCCTCAAGCAGGTTCTTGAAGTAATCATGACCGAACTGTGTACCCTGTTTAAGTCGTTCCTTATCCAGCACATATCCTTTGGTAATAAACTCATTCAGGGTTTTTGTAGCCCACTGACGGAATTGTGTGGCTTGCGCAGAGTTAACGCGATAGCCCACAGCAATGATGGCATCTAAATGATAGAATGTCACTTCGCGTTCCACCTCTCTCTTGCCCTCATGCTGAACTATTCTAATTTTTCGAATAGTTCGGTTTTCTTCCAATTCACCAGTCTGAAACAAGTCCTTCAGATGGTAATTAATGGTGTTTGTAGCCACACCGAAAAGCTCAGCCATGCGTTTCTGTGTTAGCCAGAAGGTACCATCTTCGTATTGTACCTGGATGCTTACATCGCCGCCATTACTGCTGTATAACAAAATTTTACTTTCCATCTTGGTCTGCTCAATATCGTAAACGATGTTATTTTCACTACGTTCAAATGACTCTGATATTCTTGACAACCTGTTCGTCCGTCCAATCCAGTAGTTGTTTGAACGTCTCATAGATGTTTATCTTGTCGGCATCCTTTTCGAAGCAGCTATCACGGAAGATAACACGCAGAGGCATCTTGTCAGCCATAGCCTTAACCACATTGTCAGTCACCTTATCTGCAAAGCAAGCCACAAGGTCACCTTCGTTGACGGTATAGATCATCTTACCATCAACTTCTTCGGAAGTCATTGGCAACGA
>JAKSLL010000205.1 GCA_024401215.1 Bacteroidaceae bacterium | reverse complement strand
AAACAGATGAATAACGACTGGATAAATAAACTCAGAGAAGAAGAGCAGCATTTTGAGATGCAGGCTCCGAAAGGGCTGTGGGAAAATATCCAGCGTGATCTTACGAAGGATATTGATTCTGCTGACAATTCCAATGCAGAGAAAGGTGCTAGTGCAAAAGGAAATCTTTGGATAAAGCGAGTCATGATAGCAGCGGCTGCTTGTGCTCTTGCATTGGTTTGCTTCAAACTGACAGTGGGTAATTCTGACGCATCGAAAGAAACGGAAATTGCCAAGGCAGAGAAAGCCATCGATGCTCGCATAAAAGAAATTGGCGACCAAACAGAGACGGTAGAAGAACAATCTGTAACTGCCCAAATAGCTGATGCTAAAACCTTTATGGCGAAGGCAGAAACCAACAGAGTGAAGACGGTAGCGACTGAGCTTCCTGAAAAAGCTATGGGTGTTGCAAATGAACCTTCTCATGTCAATGCAATAGTAACTGACGGAAACAAGGAAACGGTACAAACTAATAATTCCGGAGAAACTGTAGCTACCAACTCTGAATCTGCTTTTCCGTCAACTCCAGAATCCACATCCAAACCGCCTCAAAAATCAGACAGACAGACAGACGGACAGACAAAAATCTCCACTCAGTCAGTTTCACTTCCTCGCAAAAGTTCTCTCGGCGGCGTTTCCCTCTCTACGCAAACGGCATTTGCCATGGGCAACAATCCGTCAAGCTCATACGTCGTGTACAATTTTAATTACAGGGCAGCACCTGCTGTAAGCACCCCAGATGCACCACATACCACGTTCAAACACGACAAGGTACCAGTAGGATTCAGCTATAAGGACAAACATAAGATGCTGTTCTCGCTGGGCTTGCTCCTGAATGTTCCTGTGTCGGAAAGACTTAGCATCGATTGCGGAGTAGCATTAACGAAGACCGAAAAAGAACGCAATATTCTCAACGGTAGTTTAACACATGTGGTGAAAACTGATTACGATTACATAGGCGTTCCTGTAGCCTTGAAGTATGATGTGATAAAGACCAAGAACCTTTCTGTATATGGCAAGGCTGGCGGAAAAATAGACTTCAACTACGCTGCCGACGAAACTTCCGAAACATGGGAGAAAGGACAGCCGGAATCATCAAAAATGAGTTACGACATAGACAAGACGAAGAATCCGCAGTTCTCCTTGTCGGCTGCTGTTGGAGCGCAATGGCTTTTGGCAAAGCATCTTGCTCTCTATCTTGAACCGAGCTATGTTTACTATATAAACAATGGTTCCAGTGATGTATATTTTAACGAGAAACCTCATAATTTCAATATTAACCTTGGCGTTCGCGTGCCAATAATAAATCATTAAAATATGAAACATTTATATTTCTTTCTTGCATTGTTTTCTGCATTCGCTTTCTGCTCATGTAGTGATGGTGATGACGAAAGTTATGGTAACGGAAGTTACATGGATGGTGGTTATCATGTAGATTTCCTCCATGGCAATGCTCCTTTCAATTGGAAATCTACTCCGGAGTATATTCCAAGCGGTCCAAATGACGGTAAGAATGATCGTCTCTATAGAGAATTTCAAGTTCCTGCAGAGGGTGGCAAGTATGTGTTTGAGTGTACAAACTATAAGGAATTTACCTTTAAACAGGATATTGAATGGGCTGACATCTGTGAGCCTTACGAACTTCGCTTCATGCATCTCCATGCAACGATTAGCGGCAAGTATCTAACGGTAGAGATTTCTCCGTTGACAGAGGAGGATAAGTCTTCTGGTGGATATAACAAGTTTTATCCGTTTACTGTTCATAACGACAAGGCGTATTTCATATTCTCATTTAACCAAGTATATGTGAAGTGGGATAATTTTGATAACTTTATTAAATCTCAACCATAAACTATTTATTCATTATGAAAACAAAAGTTTATTATTTCTTATTAATAGCTCTCGTGTCTTTCGCGCTTTCTTCATGTTGCGAATATGACGATGATGACATTACTCCATCTGTAGAAGCAAAAGAAGTTTTGCCAATGAAGAACTACCAATTTTATCCTCCAGGCGGTAGTCTTATTGCCAGGAGTCTTGATTACAATAACCTGAAATTGGAGAGAGTCGTGGTAAAAGAAGATGGAATGGATTATTCAAAAGGTTATGATGATATCACTTCATTCGACAAGTATAGTGGCTATATTTCCAGTGAGGATTGGGGTAAAGCTTATACCTTGAGCGAATGGCCAGGTGAAGTGTTTGTGGACATCGATAGTTATGAAGGCAAAAGTAGAGTGATTCTGGTTTGCGTATCTGCTGAAGATGGAAACAAGGAATGGATAAAAATCAATCAAGACGATTTTGATTGGGATTCACACTCTTCTTCATCCGTAAAACAATAAAACAAGAAAATAAACGTTTTTATATGTAGGGCTGTCATTATGGCCCTACATCTTTTTATACAAGATTACTGCTTAAAACATTATGACCAAAAGACTTTACAAGACTTTCAACTATCTGCTTTCTGCCATTCTCGGTATGCTTGGCTTCCAGTCATGTGATGAGGTTATTCCTGGTGGTGGCATGGAATGTATGTACGGCACTCCGTCGGCTCATTTCGTTGTTGGTGGAAAGGTTGTTGATGAAGACAATAAGCCTGTGGCAGACGAGAATATTCTGATTCGTCCTGCTGGCATGAACTATGGCGTCAGAAAGCAACTGACGACCGATGCCGACGGCAACTACCAATGGGATGAAACCGGTTTCCCGATGAACAAGCTGAAGGTCGTAGCCATCGATCCAGATAGCATCTACGAGAATGATTCCACAGAAATCACTCTCAAGCAGACAGAGAAAGGTGATGGCGATTGGTATGACGGCAAGTACGAAGGCAAGGC
>JAKSLL010000204.1 GCA_024401215.1 Bacteroidaceae bacterium | reverse complement strand
GATGGGAACACAGCACCTTGAAGAGTGCCGGCTCCATCAGAAACCAGTCCATGTTTATTTTCTCTATATGCTCTGTAATCACTGCTTATGCGTTATGATGTCTGTAAAGAGGTCCGCAACCTTCTGCCAGTCAGTATAGTCTGCGGGTATCTGCAAATGTACTTCTGGCAGAGAGCAACTTAAATCTACGAATGGCCCATTTTCGTTGCAATCTGTCTTCAAGACATACTTTGTGTCTTTATCTAAAGATTGTGACAATAACGATTGAATAATACTAACATCAATTTTTTCCTTGAGCAACCGTTTGCTCAATTCACGGCAGTACTCGTTCCATTCCTGTCGGAATTCCACCATCTTCTGGTTCTGCTCAACCAACCATTGGGCTATCTCCTCCACCGACTTTTCAAACCTGAAATAAAAACCTCCATCCGAGTTGGTGTAATAGTAGAGTGCAGGAATGAAAAGGTCTTTATAGTAACAATCAAACCTGATCGTAATGTTGTAGTTAGTAAAGACAAGTTTGTAGCCAGGTGTTTCTCTTCCTCCCGAATGAAATTGAGAATCCATTCGGGATTTCTTAGTGGCCTTAACAAAGTCGTCTTTGCCAATCCGTTTGAGTTCCTTTTTGAGTTCTTCAAAGAATTTCTCTGGCTCGCTCGTTCCTTTGCCCTTCCAATAGGTGAAAATACAATTATCAACACCAACAACCCCATTTCCATCTTCAAAAAGTTTCATGGCGCAAACTAAATCCCACCATTGCCCCAACCCTCTTTTCTCTTTCAAAGAGGTGTAAACATACCCTTCGAGGGACTTATCTTTTGTAAATATTGGATTAGTCATATCTGTTTATACTTTTCTCTATGCGCTCGGTAATCATTCTGCCTGAGACTTCACAACATCTGTAAACAAACTAACAACTTCTTGCCAATTTGTATAGGTCACAGGTATACGGAAACATACTTCTGGTGAAGGACAGCTTACTTCCAGATATCCACCTTCATTGGTAAAGTCAGAAATTATCTTGCAGTACTTCGCTTTATCTGCTAATCTGTCGTCAATCAAAGCCTTCACGGCAGATACGTCTACCTTGCCCAACATGATTCGCTTACGCATTTCCTTGCAATGCGCCTCCCAATCCTGCCGGAATGCGGGCATCCCTTGGTTCTGCAGAAATAACCATTTGGCAAATTCCTCTATTGTATCATTCCAATAGAAATCTATGGTGTAATAAGAATCAAAGGAATATACCATCAGATTACAATAGCCTCGAGGTTGATATATGACCCTAATAATCACACTGAAGTTTGAAAGTGAAATTACATAGTACTCATTATTATTATCATCTTTGAGCTTGTGTTTCTTTAAGCTGACAAAAGACTCTCCGCACACATCCTTGAAAGTACTTTCTATAAGCTGAATGCAATTCTCTTGTGTCATATTGAAATGCCCATCCTTCCATGACTGCTCAGGTAGATCGTGCTTCAATTTCATTCCGATTGCGACTTTCCACCATCTGTCGATTTTTGACCCACGGTCAATTGATAGACAAACTCTGCGTTCGTAATCTTTATTGCTGGTTAAAATTGGGTTTAATTCCATGTCTTAGATATTTTGTATAAACTTCACAATGCTTTGATACATATCTGGGGTTTTGGTAAGCATATACACAGTCGCCTTTGGATAGTTGCCGTCGGTAATCAGACTGACGAAATGAGCGAGCGACTCATTCTTCTTGCCTTTATCCAGCATTGATACATAAGCCTTGAGGCTCTCGCAAATGGTAGCTTCATCTGCTTTGTCGAAATTGCCAACTTCGATGATTCGGAAGATATCCTCATTGATAACAGCAAGCTGATGCACTTGGAGCTTCTTCAATTTCCCCTCCACTTTCTTATAGCCCATCAGCACATCCTTGCCGCTCAGTTGGTGCATCTCGTTCAAGGTACTCCAGAAGGCTGCTGTGGCACGCACGCCGATGATGCCGGCAATGAAGTTCTTGTAGTCCTCGTCCAAGTCCTCAACACCCTTGATAAGATCCGAGACCTTCTTCCAAGCGCGACGGTCAGGCGATTTCTCCAACCCTTCATACTGATTGGCTTTCTCAATGTCGCCATCGAGCCACTCGTTATGGTCGCGGATAAAGTCGATGACTCGATCGTCAAGCTGCTTCTGCTCTGCCCACAGGAGCCACTCAGCTGGCGTTGGCGAGAACTTATAGATATTGAAGCGGCTGACGAGTGCCGGATCAAGGTCAGTAAGTTGGTACTCCTCGCCATCGTTGACTGCCGAGATGACTACGCTACCCTCAGGCAACTGCTTGCCGGCCAGTTTGCGGTTGAGCGCAAGGTCCATGATGGTTTGCAGCACCTCAGGGCGGGCACGGTTCAGCTCATCGAGGAAAAGTACGATAGGCTTGCCGTCCACCGGGAACCAGTAAGGCGGCATGAATTCCGTCTTACCCGTCTTCTCATCCTTGTTTGGCAGACCGATGAGGTCACCCGGGTCAGACATCTGCCCCAGGAACAAGGCAACGACCTTCATGCCTTTGTCCTGATAGAACTTGGTAAGAATCTCGCTCTTGCCTATGCCATGACGGCCTGAGAGCATAATATTCTGGTCGGCAGGCATCGTCTCAAGCAGACGTTTCAAGCCTTTGATTGATATTGTTATAGCCATAATCTTTCTCGTTCACTAAAAGTAAGTTTTATCTGTTTCCTTGCGCATTTATCGAGTATAAACTTCAATTCTTTGGCAAATGAGATTATTTGTCCTTACTCCTTTCACGCGCTTCTTGGGCACTCTCCTTGGCTTTTTGCCTTGCCTCTTCTGCCTTCTTCTCTTGCAGTTTGATCTGTGCCGATGTATAATATCGATATTTATAGTTAATACTTTATGTTTATTATTTTGGGGACAAAGATACGAAAAA
>JAKSLL010000203.1 GCA_024401215.1 Bacteroidaceae bacterium | reverse complement strand
CGATGGTATAGTAAATCTATGAACAGGGGCGGTTACCAACCTGTTTGTATAAACGAGTGGAGACGTGGTGTTTGCGACAAAAAAGCAGTCAAGTGTGCTGAATGTCCCAATAGAAGTTTCTTGCCTCTCGGGTATAACGAGATATGCAATCATCTTATAGGTAATGATGAGAATGGATGCGATGTTGTTGGTATTTATGCCATCATGCCAGATAACAATTGCGCATTCTTATGTACTGACTTTGATGATAAAAGTTGTAAGCATGGGTATAAGGATGATGTTCTTGCTTTTGTCGGTGTCTGCCGAGATTGGGGCATACCTTATTCTATAGAACGTTCGCGCTCGGGTAATGGAGCACATGTTTGGATATTCTTTTATGATGTCATTCCTGCCTATAAAGCGAGAAGACTAGGAAATGCTATTTTGACTGAGGCAATGAGCCGTGATGGGAGGATGGCATTTGACTCTTATGATAGATTCTTCCCCAATCAAGACCGAATGCCAGACGGAGGTTTTGGTAATCTGGTAGCATTACCACTACAGGGAAAAACGAGAAAGGAGTTGAATAGTGTATTTGTCGATGATGAATTCCTCGCATTCAGAGATCAGTGGGCATATCTTGCACAAGTTCAGAAAGTTGATGAGTCAAAGATTGGTTTGATATTGCAACAACATATCCATGAAGACCTAGGCGTTTTATCAACGTCAAGTGAAAGCAAGCCATGGGTAACTCCAATTCCTCAAAATATAGACAGATCGGATTTCCCCGCTTCAATAACCATAACTATAGCAGACAAAATATACATACCGCTCAATTCCGTTTCAGCCAAGGTTCTCAATCATATCAAACGTATTGCCGCATTTCGTAATCCGGAGTTCTACAAAATGCAAGCAATGCGTATGCCCACATATGAAACACCTCGTATCGTATCATGTTTTGACATAACGGAAGATTATCTTGCGATGCCGAGAGGTTGCAAAGAGGCAATTATAAAATTGCTTGATGCAAATGACGCAAAATACACAATCATTGACGAAACAAATCATGGCAAGCCTATTTCTGTGACCTTTCTCGGAGAGGAACGGGACGAACAACTTGAAGCGATTGAAACGCTACTTCCTTTTGATAATGGTGTTCTTCATGCAACCACTGCTTTCGGAAAGACAGTCACGGCTGCATCTTTGATTGCCAGAAGAAAGGTTAATACACTAATTCTTGTTCATTCAAAAGCTTTGCTGACTCAATGGCATGAAAGGTTGAGTGAGTTCTTGGAGATAGATTACAAAGAACCTGAATCAATCAAAAAGAGAGGCCGTAAGAAAGCATTCTCTCCAATAGGGTGTTTGGACTCTACGACAAACACCATTCATGGAGTTGTTGATATTGCCTTGATGCAATCCTGTTTTGTGGACGGAGAAGTAAAGTCGTTTGTTCAAGACTACGGAATGGTAATTGTGGATGAATGCCATCATGTTTCTTCTGTTACGTTCGAAAAAGTACTCAAGTCCGTCAAGGCACAGTATGTGCATGGATTGACTGCAACGCCGATACGAAAAGATGGACACCAGCCAATCATCTTTATGCAATGCGGACCCATACGATTCTCTGCTGATGCAAAGAGCCAGATTCAGAAACAGACATTCCGCAGATACCTTATACCGCGATTTACATCTTATCGTAGCATAACAGATGACGAGCAGTCATTTGCGACTTTACAACAATGTCTTATTGCTGATGAAGCCCGCAATTCAATGATTGTCGATGATGTATGTAAGGCCGTGGAAAATGGCAGGACGCCGATTGTACTAACGGGTATCAAACAACATGTAGATTGCCTAGCAGAATTGATAAAACCTTCCGTGAAGAATGTCATCCAATTGACCGGATCAGGTACTGCCAAGGAGAAACGAGAGGTACAACAACAACTCCAAAAAGGCCCAGCAGACGAGCCTCTGGTGATAGTTGCGACAGGACAATATGTTGGTGAAGGCTTTGACTATCCTCGACTTGATACGATGTTCCTTGCTTTGCCAATTTCTTGGAAGGGTCGATTGGAGCAATACGCTGGACGTCTGCATCGAGAGAACAAAGGAAAAGAGGATGTTCGCATCTATGATTACATAGATATTCACGAACCCATATGCGATAGGATGTATCACAAGCGGTTGAGAGGGTACGCTGCCATTGGGTATCAGACAATTCAGTTGGGACAACCATCGTTATTTGATAATGTGGAGTTTATGCCCGAATCATTGGAAGACAATCAGATATTCAATGGCAGGTCTTGTTTGAGACCTCTATCAAAAAGTATTGTCAATGCAAAGCGTTCTATTGTGATTTCTTCGCCAAGACTTTATCGTGTAGCTAGCAACAAATTTGTTTCCTTGCTGAAAGAACAAAGTGCCAATGGAGTTGAGGTTGCCATTGTTGCCGCGAAGAATGATGAGCAGAGTGACTTCCTCAAATCATTAGGATTCCATGTCGTTGTAAAAGCTGGTGTGAAAATCGGTGCAACAATAATAGATAAGTCTATTGTGTGGTATGGAAGTGTGTGCGTTTTAGGTTATAGCTCGGAGGATGACAATATAATCAAGATAGAGGACAATAAATTGGCTGTAGAAATGTTGGATGTGATCAATTACTAGTTCTTTTGTTGTCGTATTTGTTGGTCGTATAATGGGCTAAATCTGCTAAAAATAATTACATTTAGCCCGTTATATATATTGTAAAATAGCTTGTAAAAATTGTTTTCTTGACCTATCAAAATCGTTCTATAATGGGCTAAATGTGCGAAAATATTACAGATTTAGCCCGTTATAATTTTGCTAAATCCCGTTTTGTTTGTATCTTTACACCACTAAAACAGATTATTATGGAAAAACTGATAGGCCGTGAAATCGAACAGCAGAAGCTGACAAAATACATGCAGAGTGAACGAGGTGAGTTCATCGCAATCT
>JAKSLL010000202.1 GCA_024401215.1 Bacteroidaceae bacterium | reverse complement strand
ATTATTACGAAACGCATGGTAGTGATGAGGAGAAATTCTATGCCTATCTCTATCACGGGTGCATTCTATACGAATTAGCCGATTACGACAAGGCATCACAAGCTTTTTTCTTGGCAGTTTCTTGTGCTGACGAAATCGATGATTATTTCCATTTAGGTCATCTTTACAACAATCTGTCTTACCTCATGTTGGAAAAACATTGTTCCGATGAAGCAGAAACATACGCAAGATTGTCCTATCAGAATTATATAAAGGCCGAAAAAGAAGACTATGCTATTAGTGCATTAGTCACTCTTGCAAGTTCAAAAAGTAGCAATAGTCAAAGAGATTCGTGTCAGATCTTTGCCGAAGATGCTTTATCAAGGGCAAGACTTGTTAAAGATACCACTTCCATAATAGATGCCTTGATGATTCTGGAGCTAAATGCGGTGCTAAGCGATTCAATAAATAAAGCTTTATCTATTATTGATGAACTGAATAGTATTGATTCATACAAACAAACAAGCGGAGAATTTGCCATATTGTCATATATCCACACTTTCACAAACTCGAAGGACAGTATAGACAAATACATTCGTTTATCGCTCGAAACAGCTCAGACTTCTAGTGATTCCACTTTCTGTTATGCTTTTGCGTCAAAGTCTTTCGAGAAGATAAAAGAACTGGAATTAGCATTTGCCTACCAAGACACGATGCTTCATTTCGAAAAAAATCTCTTGGTCGAGGGCTTGAAGCACACCACAATTGCTGCACAGCGTGATTATATCGAAAGCAAACTCACCCAATCAGAGTACGTGAACCGACAGAAGAACTTCGTCATTTGTAATTTGATCGCTATCTTCTGTTGTCTATTATTCATAGCCTTCCTACTTTATAATAAGAAAAAAACCACAACCGAACTGCAAGCCGAAAAGATTAAAAACCTGCAACTCGAAATATCAAAAATAACAGACGAGCAAAGAGCCAAACTAAATCAATTGTGCAATCATGAGATTGTTGCCAATATGCATGCATATGCCACAAGTAGCCAACTTATGACAGAAGCCGATTGGGCAAAGCTCAATAGCCTGTTCGATAACATTTATCCAATATTTAGTGAACAACTCAAAACTCTGCATATTCTGTCAGAAATAGAATGGAGGGTCTGCATGCTCATAAAACTTGGGTTTAATCCATCCGAAATTGCAGAATTGACCAACAAATCGTTAAATGGCATTTCTTCGATACGCAGCCGATTATTTGAAAAAGTATTCAAAAAGAAGGGAAAATCTACAGAATGGGATAAATTCATAAACTCTTTATAATATACTGATTTATTGACATTTATATAGTTCTCAAAACTTCGCTTTTAAAATTGCGAAGTTTTGAGAACTATTTCATATGGCTATATCCTGAAAAATGCCTACTTTTGCACATCAATTCAAAAGTTACTCTAAGCTATTCAATGACTACACCTCACACCAAAACGTATTATACACACCTCGACCTGCTTAAAAACATCTGCTGTATAGGCATTGTATGTCAGATCACAAAGCAGTTCGAGTATATCCAAATTCTGGCAAGTGGATAGAGCATATCTCTGCCGATTTATCCTCTAAATATAAAAAAAGGACCTGTCTTGTTCTGTGTTTTATATGAATTGATATATTTGCAACAATAAAATACTATTAATATGGAACCTTTTTTGAAAATCAACGAGTCAATGATTGCCACATGGTTGGCATGCCTCCTGTCTACATGCTGTCTGACCGCAAATGCCGAGAGCTTCAATGGTTATGATGCAAGCAGCGACAAAAACCTCTGGCGACAGGCAGCCCCTCAGGTAAAAGTCGACACGACCCTTTTTTCAGTCGAAGATATCGAGAATGGGTTTCTGATCCGAAGCAAGAAAGATTGTTCTGATGAGAATACCCTGATTTGGATTGACACTGCGTTAGGGAAAGAGAATTTTACCAGCGAAGAGCAATACGATTTCTCCTGTCACTTTGAGTCTTCAGCATCGCTTGACAGAATACAATTATACTTTGCTTGTATCAACAACCGCTGGGGAGATGAAATACTGTTCAACACGCTGACCTATATTGAGTCCGGCAAGGACAATGTCTTTTACTCTTCACAACGATGCACCATAGGTGGTTATGATGCTCAACAGTGTTTCTTTGCTATCAGTCCAACCATTATCTCCATACCCGCCAATACAGAATTGAAGATCACCGACATTTGCCTGATCAAGCATAGTGACAATACGATTGAGGTACCTGAAAAGAGTTGTGTATTCTACCAGCCTTTCGAACAAGATGGAAGCAGATTTGACATCCTGTCGTATGCCAAACGGGAGGTATCAATCCAAAACATAGAACCAAGACAAGGCATGTACGCTATCCCCACTTCTGTGCAGTATGATGATACAGATTATTCCATCACAGAGGTTAGCGAATCTGCCTTTGCCAATCAGGATATCACCTCATTGATAATCCCTGCTTCCATCAAGAGTATAGGTCAATATGCCTTCCGCAATTGCTCGTCGCTGCGAGAGGTTCATGTGATGAATCCAGAGGCTCCAGCGGTTGATTTTGGCGCTTTCGCATTAGTTCCGACCAATCACACCATGCTCTATGTGCCTGTAGGATCGAAAGACAATTACGCATATTCTCCCGGATGGTGTGACTTTGTCAATATCGTCGAGAGTGATGAGCCGTTAGCCATCTCTGCTGTCAATGCCGCACGAGCCACTGATGCCAAATCCTATACTCTCGACGGTAAGATCTCGGACGCTACATCAGCCACTGGATTGCGTATCGTCGATGGTAGGGTGGTATTGATCAAATGACCCGTCATGATAGGTCAAATAAAACAATATGAGGGTGTGTCACACAAGACATACCCTCATATTATTATCTTATCTCATCTCATTCCATCCCAATAGCCGCTCAGCCTTCGCCCTATCACCAGCCTTCAGTGCCCTGCGCACCTCGCTCGATGAGTAGTTCAATCCAGA
>JAKSLL010000201.1 GCA_024401215.1 Bacteroidaceae bacterium | reverse complement strand
AAAGTCCAATTAAAGTCCAATTGAAGTCCAATTAAAACATGATTTTATTGGACATCAATTGGTAGTTAATAAAATATTAATTGGCTTTACACCTATAGTACTATGACGACATTACATTTCTGAATTGAACCGATGGCAGAAGTATTCCCAAATTAGTATCATCGAGACAAGAACGGATCTAAGTGAAGAAATGTTCACTGGAGCGGACAGAGAACCATACATTATGTAAAAAGAAGTTAAAGTTGGGTATCACATGCAAGATTATGCCATACCTCACATTTCTTATAGTGAAAGCTCGAGCAAACAATAAGCAAAAACGTAAAAAAATTATCATGACAAAGAAACTTTCAATAGTAATGGCTTTTGCCGCAGGTCTCAGTTTGACATCATGTGATAAGGATGACAATCTTGATCCTCTCCCAATATGTCCTGTTGGTGCAGAGGCAGCAATTGGTACGTATGAAGGAAAAATGGAAATCTCAGGTATAGGAAACGACACAATTGTTAATGTTCGTGTTCAGGTTGGCCGCACCATAGCTATCGCACCAATGCCACTCAACTTGATGATGGATTCCATCATAGCCATAGATCCGAAGGGTGAGACGGCAAAGGAACTTTCAAAGATGGTGTATTACAGCGACTATACAGCCAAAGCAGCTGGTGAATCGAATATCGAGTTTGATATTCCTATGAGTTCATCCGATATTCGCATTCTGGCTTCTGACAAGAAATACCATGTGATGCGACTTGGTATCGGCAAGCGCGCTGACTGTGTTTATGCCAAGAAAGACAGTACTCTTTCGCTTAATCTTAGAGCAGACGATGCTGTGCTCGATGGCAAGAAGGTAGAGCGTTTCAAGGAAATTTCGCTCACCATCACCAAAGCAAAGCGTAGCAAGAAATGATAGTATTCACCGACGGCATATCTGAGCAGCATCTTGTGACACGACTGCAAGATGCTGATGCTGAGGCGAGGGCATTACTGTATGAACAAAGTGCAGGGGTGTTCTCGTCACTCTGTCGTCGCTATATAACTAATGAGGATGATGCACGCGATATCCTGCATGACCTTTATGTCAAGATATTCTGCAATATAGACAGATTCACATACAAAGGTGAAGGCTCACTTTACGCATGGATGTCGCGTGCGCTTATCAATCTTGCGATAAACACACTTCGTGGTCAGCATAAACTGGAGTTTGTTGATCTTGACGATAAACTACAATTCAAAGAAGACCCTCCTGACGTAACGGTCGTACCTTCTGATGTCCTTCATGCGCTGATTGGAGAACTCCCCGACGGCTACCGTACTGTGCTCAATCTCTATGCGCTTGAAGGTTTCAGCCATAAGGAAATCGCTTTGAAACTTGGCATACGTGAGAGTACTTCCGCCTCACAGTATCTAAGGGCGAAATCATTGCTGCAAAAAAACATATGTGAATACATAAAACGCAAATCGTAAGGAACATGAAGAAAGCAAATATCGAAAATACAGAAAGCTGGGAACAAGAGTTAAGAGATAAACTGTGTTCGCATGTTTCTGAACCTCCCGCTGGATTGTGGGAGTCGATTACGTATGACGTGCAGACGAAAGAACGGCCAAAACCTGTGTATCATATACGTCGTTGGACAATCACTGCCGCAATGGTTGCCTTGGCTGCGCTTATAGGCGAGTTTGCATGGAAAAAGCATTCGGGTGCGAATGGTGCAATGAATAAGAATGTGGTTTCTTTGCGAATTGGTGAAACTGGACCGATTGCATCTGCACTTCAACCGCATACATCCAACTTTTGTATGGAACATATTTTGCCTATAGCTACCAATAAAAAAACTGCAAATAATAATGAGGTGTGTGCAAGGAACGCCAATGATGCCTCTACAATAACTATTGCAGATGATGCTCCCGCAACCAGCACCATAGAAATTGAGAAAAAGACAAATGATGGTACTGATGAAGTTCAGGAAACGGAGCAATCCTATAGATCAAGCCAGAAACATCTTGCTGACAATTCACATCCGGTGAATACAGACATGAGGAAACATGGCAATGGGAATCGTAGTTTTAACGTGTCCGTGTCTGCTTCGGGACTTCCAAATGAAGGTTTATCCAATCAGAGCGTATGCGTTATCTCGCCAGATCCAAGAACAGGACTCTTTGTTGGCTCAGAAGGGATGTTGAAGGACGGTGTCCTTCAGCAAGATGTCTATGAACATCATTACCCGTTGAAAGTCGGTTTGTCACTTGCCATGCAGCTCACAGACCATCTGGCTGTTGAATCGGGTATCAACTACACATATCTCCATTCTTCTGTCACTAAACTTGGTTCAGGACAAAATAGCCCTATCACCTCATCTGCAAGCTACCTTGGTGTCCCAATATCATTGTCATATCGTATTTGGCGCAGAGATCGTCTTTCTGTCTATTCTGGTATAGGCGGAGAAGTCGCAAAGTCTCTTCAAGGCAATCAATGGCAAGTATCTACCATGCTATCTGCGAGAGTTCAATATGATTTGAACCATGTTTGCGGAATATACCTACAACCATCCGTAGACTACTATTTCTACAATCATTCAGACGTAAAGACGTATTATAGTGAACACCCCCTGATGCCATCGCTACAGGTGGGGATAAGATTCAATATCAAATAACCACAGCAAATAATAATTTGTTGTGGTTAAACTATGTAAATGATATGCGCAATAAAAGAAAAAACACCTGCAAGATAATAGATATAAATCAATTACTTATGATTTATAAATAAAAAAATATTAAACGTTTAAACCTTTCATTAAAGGGAAACGTCTTTTTAACGTGAATATTCAAGATAATAAGCATTAAGATAATACATATTAAGATAATAGAAAGATTTTTAGGTTAGTATTATATATTTATACTGGAAAAGAAGTCTACGCAGTGATGCGTGGACTTTTTTGTTGTCGTTATAAGGTCATACAATTTCCGTCACGGTAAGCGTATCGCCATCCACCCTGAACTTCACATCCCTACCAGCAAAAGGCATTCCGTAGATACGTTCAG
>JAKSLL010000200.1 GCA_024401215.1 Bacteroidaceae bacterium | reverse complement strand
GGAGCATTGCCTATGGATGAGGTACAAAGGATAATTGCGAATAATGATGTGCTTGTGCTTCCTTCTCTTCACGATGGTTGGGGTGCTGTGATCAATGAGGCAATGACTCTTGGCACGATACCGGTATGTAGCGATAAATGTGGTGCCAAGGCCCTGATAAATAAATCGGGTTTCGGCGGAATCTTTGAAGTGAATAAACCACAGAAGCTTGCAGACTTGCTTGCAGAATTTTCAAAAAATAAAGAGTCTATACGACAGAACAGAAAATCAAGAATTGAGTGGGCTAAAGAAAACATCTCTCCAATGGCAGTATCTGATTATTTTATTTCTTCGTTATGAAAGTTCTTCAGTTTATCCCAAGCATGTCTTTGAAAGACGGTGGTACGACTACTTATATTCAGGAATTAGCTCCTGAGTTGGGTAAGTTGGTCGATCTTCACGTCTGCGCTCTTGGTAATCTAGAAGATTGTATTCGTTTGGAAAATGCTACAGAGCATACTATTGAGGTGAGTCTGAAGCATATTCTAAGAATGAAGCGTCAGTGGATGTCACTGCTTGACGATATAAAACCGGATATAGTTCACATCAACTGTTGCTGGATGCCACAATGCGCCTTGGTACAAAGATGGACACGCCAATGGCAGAAATTGTCAATTCTCAATTATAAATTATCAATTGCCCTGACTCCTCACGGAATGCTTGAACCTTGGATTGTCAAAAGGCATTATTGGACAAAAAAGGTACCTGCAATTTTACTTTACCAGAAATGGGCTGTAAAGGATGCGGATGTCATTGTCGCGACTGCTGAAGAAGAGAAAAAGCATATTGCAGAATTGGGGTGGAATGATAATATCGCAATGTTGCCTAATGGTATAAATGTGTCGGCAATTGAGATGAAGAGACAATGGAAACGTCCGATGGATCTGCTTTTCATGAGTCGATTACACCCGAAAAAAGGCTTGGAAATGCTTTTTGAAGCTTTGAAAGATGTTGAAGTATTTTCATTGAAGATCGCTGGTAGTGGAGAAGCCGCTTACATGCAGTCGTTGAAAGATCTGGTGCAGTCGTTGGGATTGAATGAGCGTGTCACGTTCCTTGGTGCTGTATTCGGAGAAGAAAAGTGGCAGAAAATTAGAGAATCTGATATTGTTGTTCTCCCTTCATATAGTGAAAACTTCGGGTTGATAGTAGCAGAAGCTTTGGCAAGTGGTACTCCGGTCTTGACAACGACCGGAACTCCTTGGAAATCGATTGAGGAAAGACAATGCGGTTGGCAAGTTGAACCGAATATCTTGTGTATTAAAGACGCCTTAATCAGCACATTAAGTTTGTCGGAAGAAGAAATGGAAGATATGGGAAAGCGTGCAAGAATCTTAATTGAGGATAAATTCGATGTGAAAGTTCTGGCAGCTAATTTGTACAAATTATACAGTTCTTTTAGTGCAATGTGATAACTTAATATTGCTTTTTTTTATCGTTTTGCACAATTCGCATGTTATTTTTTACATATTTTACCGTTGATTTTACCAAATACTTGCATAAAATGCTAATTTTGCACAAAATATTCAAACATTTTAATATGAGAAAATATCTTTTGTTGTTATTGTTTGTCGTCTACGGATCATCTTTCTCTTTTGCACAGGAGGAGGATTTGCTTGATTTCGTATGGGATAGAATAGAGACAAACGATTCGGCCCTTCAGAATGATCTCGAGAGGAGATTGGTATTGGGCGAGGACACTATGCCTTCTGGCCGCTTTAAGCAGCCTATTAAGTTTACAAAGGGTGAGTTGAATAAGATTAAGGATCCACGTGTGCGTGACGTGTATTGGTATGCATTGAACGATACTACTGATTCTAAGAGATACCTTAAGGCTCACTATGCATTTAATGCTGCTCGTGATAACTGGGCATTCGAATTAGGTGGAGGTATCAATTCGGTTTTTACTAAATTTAATGACCCATATAATAAAGCGAGCGAGTCTTTCTCTGTTGGTCCTCAGATCGACTTGGGTTTTAAGAAAGATTTGCATCCATACTGGGCAATGATGTTGAGAGGCCAGTATTCAATGTATAAAAAGAGAGTGTTCTTTAACCACGAATCTACATTTATCGATAACTGGGAGGAACGAGAGAATATGGATGAGGACATGTTCTGGAATCAGCGCATCTCTTACTCAACTATTGCTCTTAAGGTAGATCTCATGCTTAACATTCTTAACATCAAGGCGGGTCGTGAGTTGCTCTACAATCCTTATGACTGGTATGTATATGCAGGTTCCGGTGGCGCATATTCATTCCATAAGTTTGGTGAGCGTGATGGTTCTTGCTTTGTGCCATTCTGGGAATTCGGTACTAAGCTCTATGCAAACTTCACTCAGCGATGGAGTATGTACTTAGGCTTGGAAGCTTCTTGGCAGGGTGATGACATTGAAGGTTATTCTGAACAGAACTCAACATTCAAGTGCCAGGCGTTGTTGGGTTTCTCTTATAAGTTCTCTCGTGTTATCCACTTTAACCGTCTCGGTTATGATGATAGCGCTCTTCGTCAGAAGTTGAATGAGGCTTATGAAGAGGGCGATCGTCTTTCGAACTATATCCAGAATGCAAAGAAGGATACTATCGTAAATCTTCCTGCAGATCTTATTACTGCCGCATTCTTCCAGATCGACCGTGTAGAATTGGCTCATACATATGTGCTCAACCTTGGTTTCTATGCCGACCTTATCAAGTCACATCCTCAGCAGAAGTTCCTTGTAAGAGGTTTCGCCGATCTTGAGGTAGGTACAGTGAAACGTAATGAGTGGCTCTGTAACAAACGTGCTCAGGTCGTTGCCGATGTTTTGGTAAAGACTTATGGCGTAGATGAGAATCAGCTCATCATCGGTGGCGGTGACTTGGATATCGAATTGCCGTTCCTTAGAGAGGATGGACACCACCGTTTCAACAGATGTACTATTGTATGTCCAATCACAAAAGACTACCAGTTTATCCACGAGACAGAATTCGACGATAACTCTGAGTTGATGGACGGACGTATCAAGAGTAACGTGAAAAAGAACTATTAAACTTTTGAAAGTTTCTGTTATAACAACTTGCTATAATCGCGCTAGCACAATCGAAAGGTCTGTGACTAGCGTGATGAAACAAACTTACCCGTCAATAGAGCATATCATTATAGATGGTGGCTCTACTGATGGGTCTGTCGATGTTATAAGGTCTTGTGGTTCTACAAGGATCGCAAAACTGAT
>JAKSLL010000020.1 GCA_024401215.1 Bacteroidaceae bacterium | reverse complement strand
TGCAGACGAACCACTACTATCCGTACGGGGCGAATCTCACCTGCAGCACGAATCAAAGCAGGCAACAGTACAAGTATAACGGTAACTTAGCGCAGCGCTCTCATCGACTGAGTGCTTGCAGTCCGTCAGGGGACAAGCTCAAAAACGAAGGAGATAACAACTTAGAGCTTGACCGCACGCATGGCTTGAACTGGTACGACTATATAGCGCGTCAGTATGATGCAGAACTTGGGCAGTTCACAAGCATGGATGACTTTTGCGAGAAGTACTACCATATCAGCCCGTATGTGTATTGTGGAGGAAATCCGATAAGTAGGGTGGATCCGGACGGAAGGGATTATCGTCTAATTTTTGACCATGAAAATCAAACGATAACAATTTTCGCGAATTATAAAGTAGGAGCAGGTGCAGAAGAAGTATTTAATAAAGCGAAAGACTTTTGGAATTCTAAATCATATGATATTGGTGATTATAAAGTTGGATTTAATATCACATCTGATGCGGATGAAAATGGACATTATATGAATACATTTAACATAGGAAAAACGTCTATATCTGATAGTCCTTCAGCTCAAGGTATAGCTAGATATGGAAAAAACATAAAGCTATTTAGTGGAAGATATAATGAGAATACTGCAAAACATGAGATTGGACACACATTAGGATTGATACATTATACAAACGATGATTCAATGTTTGATGGCACTACTTGTACTGACAATTTAATGTATTTTAATTCCGCAGGGAAAGGCGAAAGGACAGCGGACAGACGCGCTACAGACATTGTTCCAAGTCAAGTTAGAAGTATAATTGAATATGGTAGGAAAAAGAATCCAAATTTCGAATATAGTCCTGAAAAAGAACAAGAGCCGTGAAGCTCGATTTTTTATATGTATGAGTTTATTATATTTTTTTCTTTGTCTAATTTTGTTTAATCACTGAGTAAATCACAGTACATCAAGCGCGTTGCGAGTGTACGCGGATTCTGTATTCTTGTTTTACGTTCCTCCTCGTTTTTCGGAGGTTTGATATACAAGTCTTCGTCAATCTCTCTGTTAAAAAGATAGCGAAAGCCATTCTTCTCGTAGAAATTTAATACCCTAGGTTTGTTCTTTGCGTCAACGATAGCCAGTCGGCAACCCGTTTTATTTTCTTCACTGAGGAACCACATTTTGATAAAGTCAAGTATCTCTGTACCGATTCCCTTGCCAGCAAAGGACTCGGATAAAGCAAGACGACCTATCAGCACCCCAGGAAATCGGCTCAGCATCTTCTCCCTATTGGTGAGTTCCTTCCACATCGCATTCTTCTTGGAACTACCAAGATCCCAAATGCGAATGCTGTCGTTGGATAATGTGAAGCAAGCAACAATCTGCTTCTCGTCCTCCTCTAAACGAAAACAATACGATTTGCCAATTCTGCGGCGAGCATAGGTTAATGCATCCTTACTGAAGAACTCGTCCATATCTTCATCTTCTCCACATGTGAAGGGATGACACTCGGAAAGAATATCCTCAGACAAAACCTCAAACGTACATTTCTGATCTATGAAACTCATTCTTATATCCTTGCTTTACGCAGTACGTTTTTCATCATGATATAACGTGCATCTTTAGTGATGTCACGTTGAGGGCGTGCATCATACTCACGTTCGGTCTGTTCAATTGCTTCACGGAAGCGAACAGCATCCTCACCATATAATGTTGGTATTGCTTTTATTGCTATTGCCATAGTTCAATTTGTTTATAGTTTACGTTACTCTATAGGAGTGCGCTTTATACACTTTTTGCAAAGCAAAAATAATACTTTTCCATCAAATAAACATACTTCTGCTTTTATTTAACACCTTATTTAATAATATTTATCTAATTTTCTTCGATTTTGTACGTATTAACTGACAATTTTTACAGCGTATATATGCTCGTCACATACTTCCCGAGGCAATCTCACTTGTGCATTACATTTTCGCTGTTTTGTAATTTCTTCCATACATTTCGCCTTAAATAAAGTTAAAAACGTTAAATCTACACGATTTTACATTCTCAAAACATCCTCGATAGGACTTTTCTACCGTATTATATGCAACTCTCTGACTATCAATGCGTGCCACAAACGAGGTTTGTATGTTTAATGAGGCTGTTGTTTATCTCTTGTTTATCTCCTTTGTCTTGATGCAAACCCGAGAGGGTGATGCTGTTGCTGGCTGAAAATATCTGAGCTCGTCTCAAGGATTTTCAGACGGCAAAAGCATCAATGGCTCGTAAGAGACATTTGCAATACGAAAATTAGAAACGCGTACCGCTTCGCGACAAACGCTATTTTCATATTGCGAGAAAGTTGCATCAAGACAAAGGTGTGGATTTTGGTTTTTGTTAATCGTACAGGTCGAATTCATTTGACTCATTTTAGAGCCTATTCTAAAAAAGTTGATCATCATTCCGCATGGCGACACCCTCCCTTACATGGAGAGCTGGGGAGAGTCCTGAGGAATTTAAAAACACTCGTCACTCGTCACATACAGCCTTTAACTGCCTGTAAATCCGAGCTATAGGAGTGTGACGAGTGTGTGACGAGTGGCGAACTACTCGTCACGGTGCTAAAGGCTTTAATTTCAGTCGTTTACAGGCTGATTGTGACGAGTGATGAGTTATTAGCAAAATTCGTTTATACTGGCGATTAAAGTGTAAACAAAAACCGAAATCCTCACCACATTAAGTGTTGTGATATTCCGTTTACGCAAATAGATCTTACAAATAGATGAGTACATGTTCTAACGGAAGGTTTATTTTCTGTTTTTGTCAACCATACAGGTCGTATCCATTACCACATAACAATCAAAAACTGTGTTCTTATTTGACAAAAATGTCTCGCTAACTGAATGCTGCTATTCAGTTCTTGTGAATAATGTCAGTCACGCTGTGTGAATAATGTCAGTCACGCTAGCAGCATGACAGCATTCACGCTAAGTGAATATAAAGCAATTGTATGGCACAGCGTCAGGAAAACACTACAGCAACTAACATCAAGGCAGCGTCCTCCAGACGCACAGAACAAATCTTCTTCCACGCACTTTCTTATAGAAACCACAAAAACAATAACGTTGAGTTTTAGGATTTTGAACACGGAATGCACGAAAGACACGAAAAGAGAAAGTGCTTCTTTCTGAAAGTACGCTTCGCGCGGAAAAGAAAAATATTCACCTACTCAGAACAAAAAAACATGCCATTATCACTATATTCTTTGAAAAAAGTGCTTACATTTGTCATATAAGTAGGTAATCAAAATTATTTATATGTTCATCCTCGTATGTGTATTCTTAATATCTATACTCTCTTTTGCGCACCTTACTACTTCATCCTCAGTCACTATGCCCGCATAGCTCCTTCAGCTGAAGATAGTAATCTGCATCAAAATAGAGTATATCTATTATAAAACTAATTTTGATCACCTACTTAAAATAAAGAAAGTATGAGAAAAGCAAGTAGAGAAATGGACGCCCAATGGGCTATGAATGTGATGGAGCATGCCCCTTACATCACAGTTGGCATGATTCACCTTGATGGCACCCCCTATTGTCTGCCATTATCGTTAGCAAAGAAAGATGACACGACATGGTATTTCCATTGCGCCCTCGAAGGCGAGAAAATCGACTGCATCAAGGCAAATCCTAATGTATGCCTTTCCGCTGTCACAAAATGCGCTCCTACTGTCGGTCCTAAGGATGGCAGTTTCACGCTACAGTTTCGTTCAGCGATAGCAAAAGGCATTGCAGAAATCGTCACCGATGATGCTGAGAAAGTTGAAGCCCTCCGCCTAATCTGTATGCGATTTCTCCCGCAACACATGGATGCCTTCGACACATCCATACAGCGCAGTCTTGCACGCACAGCAGTAGTGCGCATCACGCTTACAGCCCCACCTACAGGCAAACACAAAGAATATGACGACAATGGCGACGAAATCAAGAATGTCATGAAAAGGCAATAAAGGAGACCCCCTCTAACTCCACATTGATAGGGAGTTAGAGGGGGTCTGTTTATCACCAATTGTCATTTTCAAGTGGTGCTTGCACCAATGAATTACTCTTCCCAGCCCAATGCACTTGCACCAAGCACAGCAGCATTGGCATTCATGAGTCCGCTGACAAGGAATTTCGCCTTACCACGGAATATCTTCATTACTGAGTTATTGTATGCCTCTTCTATTGGTTTCATAATCAAATCGCCAGCCTTGCAGAGACCGCCAAAGAAGATGAATGCCTCAGGAGAAGAGAAAGCAGCAAAGTCAGCACAAGCCTCACCAAGCATCTTGCCTGTGAACTTGAATATCTCATTAGCAACTTCATCGCCCTTGCCTGCAGCTATCGACACGTCGAGAGACTCTATGGTATCAATATCCTTGTCGCGGAGGAGTGATGGGCGATCTGTTGAAGAGAGAATCTCACGAGCAGTACGTGCCACGCCTGTTGCTGAGCAGTAAGCCTCGAGACATCCTGTTCTGCCACATCCGCAAGTACGTCCCTTAGGTCCACGATCCATAATCACATGACCAAGCTCGCCAGCAAAACCATCATGGCCATAAAGAAGCTGTCCATTGACAACAATACCAGAGCCTACGCCTGTGCCAAGAGTGATGACAATAAAATTCTTCATTCCTCGTGCAGCACCATAAGCCATCTCGCCCATAGCGGCAGCATTTGCGTCGTTAGTGAGTTTAACGGAGATGCCTCCAAGCTGATCAGAAAACATTTTTGAAAGAGGCACGATGCCGTCATGAGCCCATGCAAGGTTAGGAGCATATTCTATTGAACCAGTATAGTAATTGCCGTTAGGCGCACCAATGCCCATACCTGCAATCTTTTCTATACCACCAAGTTGGTCGATAAGAGGTTTAAGACAAGCCACACCTGCCTCAACAAAATCTTCTGCTGTCTTGTACGACTGAGTCTTTATTGCATCTTGAGCCACAATCTGACCACGAGCATCTACAATTCCGAAAACTGTGTTTGTTCCACCAAGGTCAACACCAATAACATAAGGTTTTTGAGATTCCATTTATTTTAAGTTATTAAGATTATTATCATCATCCAGCAGCATATCGCATGCCTTCTTCCGACAAAATTACAAAAAGTTTCAATAGGAATTTAGGATTTTAAGAAAAATTGTCTATTTTTGCAAAAAATAACTATAAAACATACAGCAATGAATAGAATCATCACATACATTATGCTTCTCTTTGGGGCGATAAGCGCCAATGCACAGCAAAAGTCTTTCGACATCGACCTATGGCAGAACGGTATGCCTAACAGCAATGGCATAGACAAGTCGCAGCCATTTGACGACTCAAAACAGAATTTCAAGCCGTCAATCAGAGTATTCCTCCCTGAAAAAAGTCAATCGACAGGCAGAGCTGTGGTATGCTGCCCTGGCGGAGGCTACAGCCATCTTGCCATGGAGCATGAAGGTTATAACTGGGCAAACTTCTTCAACGAGCGAGGCATTGCTCTCATTGTACTCAAATACCGCATGCCACACGCTAACACCGATGTGCCAATCAGCGATGCGAAGGAGGCTATCCGCCTTGTTAGAGAGAATGCCTCTGCATGGAATATCAATCCTAAGAAGGTAGGAATCATGGGCTCTTCAGCTGGCGGACATCTCGCCACAACAATAGCCACACACAGCGACAGCATCACCGCCCCTAACTTCCAGATTCTGTTCTACCCAGTAGTAACTTTCGACTACAAGTACACTCACAAGGGAAGTCGCCACAATCTTATAGGAGAAAAAGCCAGCAATGAGTTTGTAGAACTTTACAGCAACGAGAGGCAGGTCACTTCACTCACTCCGCCCGCCATCATGCTTCTCTCCGATGACGACACTGTTGTCCCTTCACAAAACAGTGTAAACTACTACCTCGCCCTTCGCAAGAACGGTGTGAAAGCCACCATGCACATCTATCCTTCAGGTGGGCACGGATGGGGAATACGACAGAATTTCAAGTATCACAACGAAATGATGAATGACCTCAGCGCATGGCTTGAGACATTTAAGTGACTAAACTTTCCCACCCCTATTATTTCTTTTATCAAGAACCTTTAGCCTCGGCGTAGCCAATTTAGAGAATGAAGAGATTTTTCTCAAATGCTTGTTTTTGAATTATATAGAAATTAGAGATGACGCTTTGCGTCCGTTGAGTCATGCTACGGCAAGTAGCAATTCTCTACATTCCTAATTCATTCAATAATGATATGCTCTCAATTAAGAAATTCTCTAAATTCTTGATAACAAATAAAATAATCAATCAAAATAGAGTTTCAAAGGATGGGATACTTGAGTTAAGTGATACAAGTTTCGCTCCACTTCAACTACCCAAACTGGGTAAGTTGCAAACTAGCGAAAGTTGAATTAAGTGACGATTTACTTCTCCACCTTATATTTATTATGTATCTTTGCATAATAATTGAATAAGTAAGCTTATAGAATGTTTAATCTATTACAGTCCATTCCCAAGATAACAGAAATGCCAGTACTGAACTTTCAGGACTGGATGCAGAATGTAGGAGTATTTGAGGAGATTTACAAAGGTTTCATCATTGGAATCCTTGCTTCCGCCCCTATGGGGCCAGTAGGAATACTCACCATACAGCGCACTCTCAACAAAGGACGATGGGAGGGTTTCGCCACGGGTGTTGGCGCATCAATAAGCGACATTATCTACGCCGTCATCACAGGCTTCTTCATGTACCTTGTTGTTGACATAATCGAAAACCCTATCATAGCGCTATGGATAAAGCTGATAGGCAGTCTTCTCCTGTTTGCCTTTGGAGTTTACACCTACAGGAGCAAGCCGCAGAAGGAGAAGGTCAATGAAGAAGAGACAACACCAATAGTGAGCCGTAACCGACTTACCAACTTTGCAATATCTGGATTCCTCATCACAGTATCCAATCCGCTTATCATCCTGCTTTTTGTAGCCCTGTTTGGTCAGTTCACTTTCATCCTTGTTGGCAACCCGTTTGCTCTGACCATGGGATACATCTCCATAATGTTTGGCGCGCTTGCTTGGTGGTTCGGACTCACATGGGTGCTCAACAAGGTGCGATCGCGATTCAACCCCAATGTCATCTGGTGGATAAACCGCATCATCGGCATTGTGGTGATGATTGTAAGCTCCCTCATCGTTGTATATGCTCTTACAGGGCATTCCTTCAATTTCATCCCGTTTGTGGAACATCCTTAGGGTTTTCCATAGACGAGGAAAAGTTAAAAAACATTAGAAATGTATATCTCTCAACAGCTTAAAAATCAAAGCATATCAGAATACCTGCTATATATGTGGCAGGTAGAAGACATCATTAGGGCATACAATCTTGATGCCGACCGCATCTCAGCAGAGTACATACCACTCTTCAAACTGGATGCAGAGAAAGCGAAAGAGCTGGCAGGATGGTATGAAAGCCAGATTGAAATGATGCGTGAAGAAGACGTGACAGAGAAAGGTCATCTGCAAATAAACAACAACATCATCATTCTGCTCAACGACCTCCACAGCCAACTGCTCAAGTCAAGCAAGCATCCATTCTACTCTGCTGCATACTACAAGGCTCTGCCTTTCATCGTAGAGCTGCGTGCAAAGAAGGGGGAAAGCCAAGAGAAGGGAGAGATAGAAAACTGCTTCGACGCTCTCTATGGGGTGATGCTGCTGCGAATGCAGAAGAAAGAGATATCCACAGAGACGGCAGCAGCCATCGAGCATATTGCCAAATTCATTGCCATGCTCAGCGAATACTACAAGAAGGATAAGACTGGCGAATTAGAATTATAACATATTTCACCATTACTTTAATTCATTGAAACTCAATCATGATAAAAAATATATTAGTGACAGGATGCAATGGTCAGCTTGGCAATGAGATGCAGCTGCTTGCAAAAGAAAACACGCAATACAACTACTTCTTCACAGATGTCATGTTCCCTGAAGGAACAGTTCTGGGCAATACATTTCAGAAACTCGACATCACTAACGAGGAAGAGATACAGGCGTTTGTCGAGAGCAACAGCATTGACTGCATTGTGAACTGCGCAGCTTTCACCGCCGTAGATAAAGCCGAAAGCAGCGAAGAACTCTGCAACCTCCTCAACAACATTGCGCCTGGCTACCTCGCAAAGGCTGTTGCCTCTCGTGGCGGCAGCATTGTTCAAGTCAGCACAGACTATGTGTTTGACGGCACAAGTCACAAGCCTGTCACCGAAGACCTCCCTACATGCCCAAACAGCGTGTATGGCAGCACAAAACTTGCTGGCGAAGAAAGCGTGAAGTCAAACTGCAAAGACCACCTCATCATCCGCACAGCATGGCTCTACAGCACATTCGGCAACAACTTCGTAAAGACAATGATACGTCTCGGCAAAGAGAAAAGTGAACTCGGTGTCATCTTCGATCAGGTTGGCACACCTACCTATGCACGCGACCTCGCTGTGGCAATCTTCGCCGCTATCAACAAAGGCATCATTCCTGGCGTTTATCATTTCAGCAACGAAGGTGTGATTTCCTGGTACGACTTCACAAAAGCAATACATCGCATTGCTGGCATCAACACTTGCAAAGTGCGCCCTCTGCACACAAGCGAATACCCTACCCCTGCGGCTCGCCCACACTACTCTGTACTCGACAAAACAAAGATTAAGCAGACATACAACATCGAAATCCCTTACTGGGAAGACAGCCTTGCAGAGTGCATTGCTAAACTTGTATGAATAACCACTTGTGGGAGTTAGAGGACTCTCCTATTCACACGTTACTTATAGTCTTTGTATAACAAAAGTGACATGGAAACCGCTCACAGGCGTATCAGCAAGGGTGAGAGTCATGCCTTGCATCATCATCACCTGACGAGACAATGCAAGACCAATGCCTGAGCCTGTGCTTTTGGTGGTGAAGAATGGAATAAATATCTCTCGACGGACATCCACAGGTATTGGTTGTCCGTCGTTGCTTATATAAATAGATTTGTCAACCCTAATATCTATCGTCTTTGCCCCAGCCTCAACAGCATTCTTTATGATGTTGATGAACACCTGTCGCAGAAGATTCTCATCAGCGGTTATTATGCACGAAGGCCTGACCGCTATGCTCCATTGCAAATCAGGATACAGGCTCCTGACAGAAGCAACAAATTCGTACATATCAACATCGGTGGGGTTAGGTTCCTGCAGCTGCGTCATCTTGCGGTAGCTGTCCACAAAAGCGGCAAGCGATGTGCTTGTGTCGTGAATGGCACGTATGCCCTCCTCGTATGGCGTGCCTTGAATTTTCGGACTGTCAAGATACGCCTGGCTGATGCTTTGTATTGGCGTTGTGGCATTCATAATCTCGTGGGTGAGCACACGAGTGAGGCGCTGCCACGACTCGACCTCGTTTTGTGCGACAAGGCGGTTGATGTCCTGCCCCATCTCGTTCAACGTCTGCTGAAGAGCGCTCTCACCAAAGAAAAGTCCCTTGACAGGCAGATGAAACGTGAAATCCCTGTTTTTTATTGCTTCATGCATCAAGTAAGCCCTGTCACGCAGCAAGCATTGGTGATGGTAAAACCACACACCAAAAACTATGATGGCAACAGCCACAACTATGATGACAGCAATCCACATTCTTAAGTAGGTAATCAAAATTATTTACATGTTCATCCTCGTAGGTGTGTTCTTAATATATATACTCTCTTTTGCGCACCTTACTACTTCATCCTCAGTCACTATGCCCGCATAGCTCCTTCAGCTGAAGATAGTAATCTGCATCAAAATAGAGTATATCTATTATAAAACTAATTTTGATCACCTACTTACTTCTTTATCTTTGCGTATAACGTCTGACGCGTTATGCCAAGCAGTTCGGCAGCTTTGCTCACATTGCCATGACAACGGTCAACGACCTTCTTCACATGCTCCGCCTCCATCTTTTCGAGCGGCACAACCTCCGTGCTGTTATCAACAGCATCCTTCAGCACACGTATCAGTTCATAGTTGTCCCATGGCTTAGTGACAAAATCCACAGCCCCATTCTTCAAACTTCTCACCGCAAGCTTCACATCGGCGTACGCCGTCATGAGCACTATCGGCACATCTGAATGACTTCTATGTATCATCTGCAGCCACATCATGCCCTCCTGACCCGTATTCACCCCAAGGGAGAAATTCATGTCAAGCAAGACCACATCAACCTTCTCCTGCTGGAGAGTATTAAGTATATTATCTGGCGACGACAGAGCTATAACACGTTCAAACACTCCATCAAGGCAAATCTTCACAGCGGTCAAGACTGCCACATTGTCGTCAACCACAAGTATTGTTCCATAATTTCCGTTCATGCCACAAAGTTAAGGCTTTTCTGCGATAAAAATGACGTACCGCATCATCATTTTCCCGCCTCGCAAAATAAAGTGTATGATTTTCATACAATATTGTGTATGATTTTCATACAATATGCCTTTTCTATATACTTCTCACTTTGCCACCTATGCTATTAGCTATAATTTTGCATCAGAAAATCAAAACGCAGATGAAAAAAGCAATACACATAATATTAGCGCTGCTGACAGCAACAAGTATCAGCACGAAAGCGTCGGAGAGCGACACGCTGGTGCTCGACCTGCCATCGAGCATAAGACTCGCCCAACAGCAGTCGCCATCAGCTCAGAGCGCACGCAACACATTTCTCTCCGCCTATTGGAATTACAGATATTTCCGCGCAAACTATCTGCCATCCGTGACTCTCTCTTCTACACCTTATATAAATAAAGAGATGAACACCATCACGCAGTCTGACGGCACGGCAATGTTCATCAAGCAGGACCAGTTTACAGCAGACCTGACGCTGAAAGTGAATCAGAATATCAGCTTTACAGGTGGCAGCCTTTTCATCAAGAGCGCCCTCAACCGTCTCGATGAGTTTCAAAACAAGACAACAGCATACAGCAGCCAGCCGCTCATCGTCGGCTACGAACAGAGCCTCTTCGGCTACAACTCATTGAAGTGGGACCGCAGCATCGAACCTCTCCGCTACCGCGAGGCAAAAAAGCAATATGCTGAAACTCTCGAAATCGTGTCAGCCACCACATGCCGACATTTCTTCACCCTCGCGTCGGCACAGACAGAGCTTGACATGGCGCGCCAGAATTACGCTACAGCCGACACTCTATACCGCATGGCTAAAGGACGCTACGAGATAGGCACCATCACCGAGAACGAGATGCTGCAACTCGAAATCAACCGTCTCAACGAAGAGACAAACGTGATGGACGCAGAGATATACCTCAAGGAGGTGATGCAAAGCGTACGCTCATTCCTCGGCGTGGAGCAGACAAGAGAGATACGGCTCATAGTGCCCGACAGCGTTCCGCAGTTTGAGGTGCCTCTCGCCAAGGCTATGTCGCTTGCCCTCGAAAACAGCCCAGACCCTGATTACTACAAGCTCATCAAGAAGGAGAGCGAGAGCAACCTCGCCTTTGCTAAAGCAAACTCTGGACTTAAAGCAGACCTTTATGTGCAATTCGGACTGTCTCAGACGGGGAAAGACATAAACGCTTCCTACCGCAATCTCAGCAATCAGGAATATGCAAGAGTGCAACTCACCCTTCCGCTTCTTGACTGGGGGCGAGGCAAAGGACGGGTGAAGGTGGCAAAATCGCAGCTCGCCCTCGCCACCACCCAGGCAGAGCAAGGCATGAACGACTTCAACCAGAACGTACAAAAGCTGGTGCTGCAGTTCAATATGCAAGCACGAAAAGTTCACATTGCCAATCTCACCGACCGACGAGCAGAACAGCGTCATGCCGTAGCTAAGAAGCTGTATGTCATGGGACGAAGCAGCATACTTGACTTCAACTCGGCAATAAACGAGAAGAACTCGGCAAAGAGAAACAGCATCTACGCCATGCAGACATATTGGAGCCTCTACTACACCATCAGAAGCATGACTGCTTACGACTTCGAGAACGACATCCCACTCGCCGAAGAACTTCCTATAGACAATCCAAGTTAAGTAATGGTGAAATAATACACAAGAAAATGGACAGACAACTTAAAAAGAAGCCATGGTACGTCAAGTACATCTATTATATCATTGCAGGCGTAGTATTTCTCATCTTCGCCATCTATGTCATCATCCTTGCTTTAGGCCCTCGCAAGCTCTTTGTTGATGCTGACGAACACAAGATAGAGGAAGCGAAAGAGACGGCATTCATGGAGTATGTTGATGTGGAGGGAGTGGTGCAGCCAATACAAACCATCAAACTCAACGCTCTCGAAAGCGGCTTTGTGGAGCGCATCATGGCAGAGGAGGGCGCAATGCTCGAAGTGGGCGACACCATCCTCATCCTCTCGAATCCCGAACTGATGCGCTCTATCGACGACGAACAGTCGGAATGGGAGAACAGCCAGCGCAACTACCGTGAGCAAGAGATACAGATGGAGCAGAAAAGCATAACTCTGCGCCAGCAGGCTCTTGACGCAGAACATCAGATGCGCAGCCTCGACAAATCGCTCAAGCAAAGCCGCGAGGAGTACCGCATGGGCATAAAGAGCAAAGCCGAACTCGATGTGGCTGAAGAGGAGTACAGCTATCAGCACAAGAAAGCGCAGCTGCAGATCCAGAGTCTCAAGCAGGACTCTGTAGCCACAATCCTACGCAGCGAGATGGTGAAAGCCAACCGTGACGCAGCAAACAAGAAACTCTCACGCACCACCAACCGCACAGCTAATCTTGTTGTACTCGCCACAACAGCAGGTCAGCTCAGCTACCTCAATGTGGCTATCGGCCAGCAGGTGTCGTCGGGGATGAGCATAGGCGAGATAAAGGTGATGACAGAATATAAGGTTCACACATCAATATCTGAATATTACATCGACCGCATAACAACGGGTCTCCCTGCCAATATTCAATACCAAAACAAGAAATACCCTCTTCGCATCAGCAAGGTGGTGCCTGAAGTGAAAGAACGCAGCTTTGTGTGCGACCTCATCTTCACAGGTAACAAACCAAACAACATACGCTTAGGCAAGAATTACAGAGTGCAGATTGAGCTTGGCAAACCAGAACACGCCATAATCATCCCCCGCGGTGACTTCTACCAGGCAACAGGCGGCAAATGGATATATAAACTTTCTGCCGACGGCAAGACTGCCCGCAAGGTGGAAATAGAAATCGGACGACAGAATCCGCAGCAGTACGAAATACTCTCTGGCATCAAACCTGGCGACAAGGTCATCGTGACAGGATATAACAAGCTGGGAGACGCAGAAGAACTGGTGATGAAGTAATTCCCCTTTGCTGCAAGAGGAAAGCACCACCATACAGGAACACAATAATTCACATAGAGAATTCGTTTACAAGGTATGACCAATACTAAGTAATGGTGAAAAATTAAAAATTCAAAAACTCAAATGTTACTACAACATAATCTTATCTCGGGATGGAGAAACATCCTCAAATACAAAACTCAGAACATCATCTCTGTTCTTTGCCTTTCTGTCGGCACAGTATTCTTTGCTGTTGTTGTTTGGATAATGCTTGGTATATGGAATACCGGCACATCATTGCGATTCGATAACAGCACAAAAATAGTTTTCTTTGAAAATCTCGATGGAGAATCATCTAACATTCATTACCTAGAGTCTCAAGAATTGATGAAAATTCAGCAGCTGCCATCGGTGAAAGAACTGAACTATTTTGCAGCATTAGGAGTAGCAGCCAATATCATGGACGACAAAGGCAAACAGCACGAGCGGCATGCAGCTGTTTTTGCTGTTTCGCCTAACTGGTGTAAAATGCAGAAATTCAAATCGGCAATCACAGGCAAGAGATATGGCACATTGGAGAACGGCACAATGCTGATGGTTGACCGCACTCGCGACATGTGGTTCACCAAGACAGTAAACCCTGTTGGCTTTGAGGTTATGATAGACCCTAAGCGCAGGATAGATGATGTCATAGACACATCATCATCATTTGACGGTCTTGAAGGTTTTTATCTTGTTACGGACGGTTCAAATAAAAACATCAAAGGTGATTACCACTTTATCTTAAGCACTATTTATGTAACTATAAATGACGACTCAAGCTTCGCCGAGTTTGAAAAAGAGGTAAAGAAGGTCGTCCCAAATAAGAAAGTCGTCTTTATTGATGATGACGATGAAGCGCGCATTTTGACACTGATTTATTTTCTTGCATTCATCATTCTCGGTTCAAGCGTGCTTGTCATCGGCCTTTCAGGATATCTGAAGATGCAGATTCAGCTTTTCAACCTTCGCAGCAGGGAGCTGGCACTCCGCCGTTGCAATGGAGCAAAGCCCATTCACCTTTTCATGCTGCTTCTCGCCGAACTGCTTATTGCATTCTTGATTGTAGCAGTTGTGACTATCTTGTTGAGCCTGGCAATTTCCGAATATCTGATGCCTATACTCGCATCAATAGATGCAATGCGTTACATCAATCTCAATATCTTCGACATCTTCAACATAGAAATGGCAATCATCATCGCCACACTTATTTGCTCCATCATCATTTCATGGTTCTCAGTACGCAAGGTGATAAGCATACCCCTTGGAAAGACTGCAGGAAGAAGCAATTCAACAAAGAGCGCAATGCATAGTGTGATGCAAGTGGTACAATACTTCGTAGCCACAATACTGCTATTTGTCATCATATCGACCTTTGTGGCAATTCAAACAATCAATGGTGACAAACATTATTCAAACCCTCCAGACTACTACAAGGAAGTGACATTCATGAGGGCTGTGGATTCCGACAACATTAATTGCCAATCACTCATCCCATCTGCCGAGAGGATAGGAAAGATGAAAGACATCTATTGGCGTGTTACCGATTCGCTCAGTTATGATCTAATTTCATCTGTTCATAATTTCCGCGAAAATATCGACACCTCATCATATTATAACTATCAAGTTAAGGTGCTTACACCACAAGCCGCAGCAATCATGAATATGAAAGTCGAGGCAAAAAACAATGAAAACGCAGGTCATAGTATTTATAAAATAATGATTCCGGTATATGTTCCTGCATCTGAAGCAGGACAAATAGCCAAAGAACTGGGATTAGATTATCAGTATGAGCGGAACACTTACATCCTTTCGTCGGGAGTTGAATATGTGCGATTGGGATATTCACATGTCTTAGATGACAGAAGTGGGGGTAAAGACTTGTATATCATACGCACAGACAATGATTGGGAAGCCGACAATTACTCTAATACGGGACTCGAAAGTCACTTGGGAATGACAATTTTGAAAGCAAAGGAGGGCAAGTACCAGAAAATGTGCGAAGAGATATCCAATGTATATCGCTTGCTCATTCCATCCTTAGATGGCGACGTGAATCTCACAAACGCATACGAACTGTGGTTTAAGGAACTCATCGTCATAAACCTTATCCGCCAGCTCTGCTATCTGCTCGCATTCATCAGCATCATCAGCATCATCCTGAGTGTCTATTCAACGGTGTCTCTCGATACTCGCGGTCGCCAGAAGGAGGTGGCAATACGCAAGGTGAATGGTGCAAAGACAAAAGATATCGTGATGCTTTTTTGTCGCTACCACATCGTCACTCTCTGCATAGCATTTGTAATAGCTTTTATTGTTGCATTGGCAATATTGACTATTATTTCAATGACTACAGGTGGGTCAGCTACTGACAATAACGAATTCATATACCTTCTATTTGCTTATGCCGCCAGCATCAGCATAATCACAACCGTCACATTCTGCACTATCTGGCAGAAGATAAATAAGATTGCACGCCTCAACCCATCAGAAATGATAAAAAAAGAATAATAAACCAAATATATCTCATAACCCTCACCAATTGAGATACCAACCGAAAGGCTCTTCCCCCCACACACAAAGGGGAGGTGCCCAAAGGGCGGAGAGGGTCATTAAATTATGCTCAAACTATCGAATATCAAGAAAGTATTCCGTACAGAAGAAGTTGAAACAACAGCGCTAAATGGCGTAAGTCTTGAAGTGAAAAAAGGTGAGTTCGTTGCCATCATGGGACCTTCAGGCTGTGGCAAGTCAACGCTCCTCAACATACTCGGTTTGCTTGACACACCAACAGACGGCACCTACATTCTCGACGGCAAGAATGTCAGCACACTCAAGGAGAACGATCGTACAGACATCCGCAAGGGGGTGATAGGCTTTGTCTTCCAGAGCTTCAACCTTATCGACGAGCTTAATGTGACAGAAAACATCGAACTGCCTCTGCTCTACATGAACACGCCAACCAAAGAACGCAAGGAGAGAGTGGAGAAGGTCATGCAGCGTATGGCAATGTCACACCGCGCAAAGCATTTCCCAAGCCAGCTCTCAGGCGGTCAGCAGCAGCGTGTGGCAATTGCTCGCGCCGTGCTTCCAAATCCAAAGATTATCCTTGCCGATGAGCCAACAGGCAACCTCGACTCTAAAAACGGCAAAGAGGTGATGGAAATGCTCCGACAGCTCAATCAGGAAGGCACAACAATCGTGATGGTAACCCACTCTCGACACGATGCAAGCTATGCCGACCGCATCATCAATCTTTATGACGGACAGATAGTGGATGAGGTTGAACTTTAACTTATATTATGGGGAGTTAAAGAGGAGTTAAAGAGGAGTTAAAGGGACAAATGTCCGACAAGGCAAACGTCTTGCAAAGTGATAACTCCTCTTTAACTCCACTTTAATTCCACAACAAGTAGAGCGAAACTAATTGCTAAAGTTGAATAATATATATAACAAATCTGGGAACTAACATGTGGGTTATGCCACATTTATGCTGTTCTTTACTGCCATTCTGTGCAGATTGATAAGTGCGTATCTCATACGGCCAAGTGCTGTATTGATGCTGCAGTTTGTCTTCTGGGCGATTTCCTTGAAAGACAAGTCTTCAAAGTAGCGCATTATGACAACATCTTTCTGATTGTCAGGCAGGAGCTCTATGAGTCGCTTGATGTCGTTTACTGTTTGGTTGAAGATAAGCATTCCTTCTCCAGTGTTCTTTTCTGAATATGAAAGATTGTTCATCACATTGCTGTCTATCTTTGCGTCAGTTTCTATTCGCTTTACAGCAGCAGAACGATGGTAGTCAAGCAGATAGTTGTGAGTGATGCGCATTACCCATGCAGAGAACCTTCCTGTTTCAGAATAATTCCCATTTTTGAGTTGGACAACAATCTTTACGAAGACATCCTGAAAGATGTCCTCGGCTATATCTTTATTCTTTACAGAGCGAATTATGTATGAAAATACCAAACTCTCATAGCGCTTTAATATTACATCGAATGCGCTATTATTGCCCTCTAAATAATATCTTACCAGCACTTCGTCGGTAAGTGTATTCAAATTTTTCATTATGCTTATGTTTTGTTAGCGTAATGTTTTTTCTATAGGCAATAAATTTTTAGAGTTAAAAAATGATAATTATTTCGATGAATCGACTGCAAAGTAACAACATTTATATTGAATATCCAAACATTTTACTCAAAAAATGCATTTTCTTCTATCTTAAAGCCTCTGAGCAAGTCAACAATATTCATTCTTTTCTTTCCTTCAAGCTGTATTGCCTTGATGGATAAGGTGCCATCTTCGGTTGCAACTTTCAGGTAAGTTTTTCCGTCACTAATTATCGAGCCAGGTTTTTTGTCTGCTGTAGTCGCGTCTTTCTCTGTCTCAAAAATCTTGACAGACTTGCCATTGAGCGTGGTCCATGCTGCGGGATAGGGACTTAGTCCACGGATGAAGTCATATATTTTCTTTGTTGGCTGTTTCCAGTCTATTCTGCATGTGTCACGGAAGATCTTTGGCGCGGCTGTCACTTCTCCCTCCTCTTGTGGCGTTGTTGTGAAAGTGCCTGCTATGAGATTGTCCACAGTCTTCACAACGAGCTTGCCGCTGAGTTCCATGAGTCTGTCATGCACAATCTCCACATTGTCGGTGTCAGCAATAGGTATCTTCACCTGATCAATGATGTCGCCAGTGTCTATCTCATGTTTGAGCATGAATGTTGTCATGCCTGTTTCTGTATCGCCATTGATGACAGCCCAATTTATTGGAGCTGCCCCTCTGTATTTTGGAAGCAGGCTTGCATGAGCGTTGAAGGTTCCCATAGGTGGCATTGACCATACTGCTTCTGGCAGCATACGGAAAGCCACAACAATCTGCAAGTCAGCATGGAGAGAACGAAGCTCTTCAATGAATTCTGGGTCTTTAAGCTTGACAGGTTGCAACACCTTAAGTCCTTTTTCTACAGCATACTGCTTTACAGGACTTGGCTGAAGCACACTTCCATGACGCCCCATAGGCTTGTCGGGCATTGTGACTACAGCAACAACATTATATCCACCCTCAACAAGGGCGCGGAGGCTCTCCACTGCAAAGTCGGGAGTGCCCATATATACTATTCTAAGATCTTCTTTTGTCATTATTCCTGACTGAATTTAATAAGAGTTTCACGGTAGGAGTTGAAAAGTCCAGAACGTGATATAAAACCTATGTATTTGCCTTCCTCGTCAACCACAGGCAGATTCCATGCTCCTGTGTCTTCAAATTTCTTTGTAGCAACTTTCAATGAGTCATTGATTGACAGCTGTGCTGGTGGCTCTTTCATGAAAGAGGCTACGGTATATAAGTGATACAGTTCGGAGCGGAACATATAAAGTCTTACCGCATCAAGTGAGACAACGCCGATGAGGCGTCCGCTGATATCTACCACAGGGAAGATATTTCTGTGTGACTTGGATATTACAGATGTAAACTTGTCCAGTTTCATGTCTGCTGTTACCGAAAGGAAGTCTCTCTCTATTACTGACTGCAGACTCAGTATGGTAAGAATTGCTTTGTCTTTGTCGTGAGTGATGAGCTGTCCGCGTCGTGCAAGTCGCATGGCGTAGATGCTGTGTGGCTCAAACACATTGATTGTGAGATAGGAGACCACAGATACAATCATGAGCGGCACGAACAAGTCATAGCCTCCAGTAAGTTCGGCAATGAGGAATATGCCTGTGAGTGGGGCGTGCATGACTCCTGACATCAAGCCTGCCATTCCGTACAATCCGCAGTTTTTGGGCGATACATAGAAAGAATCGCCCATCGAGAGACCGAAGATGTCATCCCATAAGTTTGCGAAGATGAAGCCTGCTATACAGCCGAGGAAGAGGCTTGGCGCGAAAGTACCACCACATCCCCCACCTCCATTGGTGGCTGTTGTTGCAAACACCTTGAAGACAAGCACCAGCCCCAAATATATCAAGAGGTTGCTATCCTTCTCGTAGAAGAATGCGTTATGCATAATCTCCTTTGCAGAGGCATTGTTTATAAGCTGATTTATAACGTCATATCCCTCTCCATACATCGCAGGGAAGAAGAAGATGAGTATGCCGAGCACAGAGGCACCCAAGAGGAATTTGAACCTTTTCTTTTTTATGCGGCCAAAAATCATCTCAAACCAGTTCATCGTGCGTGTGAAATACAAGCTCACAAGTCCGCATGCTACTCCAAGGAGTATGCATCCTGGGATGATGTCTATAGAGAATGCTTTGCTAAGGCTGAATTCAAACTGTGGTGAAGTGCCGTAAAAAGCATAAGAGACGCATACCGATGTGATGCTCGTGACGAGCAGAGGCAGGAGGGAAGAAAAACTCAAGTCGAGCATAAGCACCTCAAGCACAAAGACAAGACCCGCTATTGGCGCCTTGAAGATGCCTGACACAGCACCAGCAGCACCACATCCAACGAGGAGCATGAGTGTTTTTGGCTGCAGATGGAAACGCTTGCCAAAATCCGAACCCCATGCGGCACCAGTGAGCACAATAGGCGCCTCCGCACCGACCGAGCCTCCAAAGCCGATAGTTATGGCGCTGGCAATGATGCTCGACCACCTGTTGTGTGACTTTATGCGGCTTCTACCTCTCGACATTGCGTAGAGAATCTTTGTGACACCATGGCTGATGTCGCCTCTCACGATATACCTGACAAAGAGCATCGATATCAAGATTCCTACTGATGGAAACACGAGATAAAGCAGATTGGCCTCGTCCTCAGCAAATTGTGAAGTGAGCAGATGCTTAATCTCATGAATAAGAGTCTTCAGCACGAAGGCGGTAAGTCCTGTGCATACGCCAACCATCAGACTTATCATTAAGACAATCTGACGCTCGCTATGTTCACCTTTTATCCACTCCGTGAGGGTGTTCAAGATGATAATCTCTTTTCGTCGTATGCTTGTAATATTCATTAACTCTCTTTTGAACAGCTACTTATAAACGAATTATTTGCGGATGATAGTAAATTCTCCGTTATCCTTCATCTTGATGATGCTTGATGGCTTATGCTTTTCGCGGCATTGGCGGTTGTATTTCACAACATAGTCAACAGCATTCTTTATCTCCTCGCTGATTTCGTCGAAAGTCTCAGCAGTAGGTTCGCCGCTGATGTTAGCACTTGTGCTGACGATAGCTTTCTGGAAGCGAAAACACAGCTCCTTCGAAAACTCCTCTTTTGTGATGCGGATGCCTACGCTGCCGTCTTCTGCAAGGAGATTCTCCGCCAAGCCAAAAGCGTTGTCATATATTATTGTGAGCGGCTTGTCGGCATACTCAATGAGGTCCCATGTCACATCTGCCACATTGCGTACGTATCTCTGCAGACGCACATCGCTGTCAACCAGACAGATGAGAGCCTTGCTGTCTTCGCGCTTCTTTATGTCATAGACTTTTTTCACAGCCTCTGGATTTGTGGCGTCACAACCTATGCCCCATACCGTGTCGGTAGGGTAAAGAATCACGCCGCCAGCCTTAAGCACCTCTATAGCTTTTTTTATCTCGTCTTGAAGCATATTGATTTATTTATGAACACCTGTTTATTTGTTACTAAAACTCGCTTGTGAAGTGGAACTTAATGTGCTTGAAATCTTGCTGAGCCATCTGGAGCACATAGTTGGAGTCGGCAAGGAACACGTCTCTGCCGTCTTTGTCTTTCGCCATGAACTGGTACTTGCGCTTCTTGAATGCCTCAAGTTCTGCCTCATCGTCACTTTCCACCCAGCATGCCTTGTAGAGGCTCACAGGTTCCCAACGGCATTTTGCGTTATATTCGTTTTCAAGGCGGTACTGGATAACCTCAAACTGGAGCTGGCCTACAGTACCGATGATCTTACGACCATTGAATTTGTTGACAAACAGCTGGGCAACACCTTCGTCCATAAGCTGGTTTATACCCTTTTCGAGCTGCTTTGTCTTCATAGGGTCAGCATTCTCGATGTATTTGAACATCTCTGGAGAGAAAGAAGGCAGGCCTTTGAAATGGAGATTCTCACCTTCTGTGAGTGTGTCGCCAATCTTAAATATGCCATTGTCTGGCAGACCGACGATGTCGCCTGGATAAGCTTCGTCGATAGTGCTCTTCTTCTGTGCCATGAACTGTGTTGGAGAAGAGAATCTGACAGTCTTGCCATTTCTTACATGCAGATATGGAGCGTTGCGAACGAACTTTCCTGAACAAACCTTGCAGAAAGCTGTACATGAACGGTGGTTAGGGTCGATGTTTGCTGTTATCTTAAATATGAATCCAGTGAACTTTGGCTCTTCTGGCTGCACCATGCGCTCCTCGGCTGTTGTTGGGCGAGGGTTTGGTGCTATCTCCACGAAGCAGTCAAGGAGCTCTTGCACACCGAAGTTGTTGAGAGCCGAACCGAAGAATACAGGAGCGACATCTGCATTGAGATATGACTCCACATTAAAGTCGTCATACACTCCATCAATCATCTCAAGGTCTTCGCGCAACTTCTCTGCGTCGTCTGCTCCGACACGCTCGTCAAGTTCAGCGGAGTTGATATCCACATTCACTTTCTCGGTCACAATCTGCTTGTTTGGGGTGAAGAGGTTGAGATTCTGCTCATAGATGTTATATACGCCCTTGAAGCGTGCTCCCTGATTGATAGGCCATGAGAGTGGGCGGACGCTGATTTGCAGTTCGCTCTCCACCTCGTCGAGGAGGTCGAATGGGTCTTTGCCCTCGCGGTCCATCTTGTTGATGAACACAATCACAGGAGTCTTGCGCATACGGCACACCGTCATGAGCTTGCGTGTCTGCGCCTCCACACCTTTCGCTCCGTCAATCACGATGATTGCAGAATCGACGGCTGTGAGTGTGCGGAATGTGTCCTCGGCGAAATCCTGGTGTCCAGGAGTGTCGAGGATATTCACCTTGTATGGAGCTTGACTTTGGTCGGCAGAAGATGGAAGATAGTCGAACTCCATCACAGATGTACTGACGGAGATACCACGCTGCTTCTCTATTTCCATCCAGTCGGATGTGGCAGTCTTCTTTATCTTATTGCTTTTTACGGCTCCAGCCACTTGGATCTGGCCTCCGAAAAGCAGGAGTTTTTCTGTAAGGGTTGTCTTACCCGCATCCGGGTGTGAAATGATGGCAAATGTGCGTCTTCTTTCTATCTCATTCATAAAAACTATAACTATTGAATTCTCTTGCGGCGGTGCAAACAAAAAGTCACGAAGCGCAGAGCGTATTTAATTTATAAGTTGGTGTTCAAAATAAAGTGTATGATACACAGCAGGTGTTCTCATTATTTATGGTGTCCTCTTTTGACACTCCCTTGCAGCATACCTTCTCGGCATCTTTCCGCTTGTCCTTTTTGATTTCTCAGAAGCTGAATATCCTGTCACTATGCTCACATTAATCATTCATAACTCACGAAAAACTGCTTCAAGAAGAAAGCGTAAAATACAAGTAATATGATGAACACTTACTAAAATTGCAAATTTACGAATAAAAAACGAAGCATCACTTCTTTTGACAGACATTTTTCGTTGACGACATGAAACGTCTTCCAAATGATGATTATTAAAACGTTTTTTGGCTATTGGAGTTTACCGTTACAAGGGTTAGGTGGTGGACATCATGAGGTGGTTGCGGCGTGATGTGAGCGGGGTGTATTTGGAGTCTTTGCCTTTGCCGAGCTGCCGTCTTGTAGTCTTCCATGGGTGGTTTGTGCCGTCCATGAATCCTGCGTTGCGGAAGTTCTGCCGAAAGAGGTTGACTGCGAGTACTCCGACACGGCGCGGAAGGATGTCGTTTACTTCGCGGAGGATGTCGGATTTGACTTTTTCGATGGCGAGAGTGAGTTTTTCTGCGTCTTGTGGCATTTTTTTTGATAAATGTTTGGTGGGAATTAAATAATGTTGTAGATTTGCAATGGTATGAGCCGTGAATCATATTTGCGTCTCGAACCTATCCCCAGGATTGTTCAATCAATTCTGGTTTTTTTTGTAAACATACATTTTTTCTCCATGTTTCACAACCTATATTATTCATAGCGTAGAAGATGCGGCATAATTTCATAAGCAGGCGATCAAAATTAGATTCATAATAGATATTCTCTATTTTGATACAGATTACTATCTTCAACAGAAGGAGCGAAGCGATAACTCCGCTTTTAACATCTCTTTAACTCCCTAAATAGAGCAAGTTGCAAAGCGAAAGTTGAATAGAAATTGAAAAACTAATTCTGAACACATACTTAAAGACAATGATTACTTGCTGACATTTAAGAAATATATTGTAACTTTGTGGCGGACTTAATGTCGCGTAATAAAAGATGATTTGTTTTGAATAACTACTTAACAAGAAAAACTGAATTCTATCTAACAGACACATTCGTTCTATTGCCATCTATCACATCCTTGCCCGCAGAACGAGCATCAAAAGACACCTTACCTGCTGTGAAGTCAGGACAGTTGAAAGCATGAAACTGCTCTGAATAGTATCTCAAAGGATTGCGCTGCGGCAGTAGGAAAGGCTTTGTGCCTCTGCCCTGCTCATCTATCGACGAGAAATATGCTTTTGTGAATAATCCATCGCCACGGCGAGAAGAGAACACTATCCAATGGCTATTTGAACTCCAATTGTGAAAAGAATCCACATCATCACTATTTATCTCATCCATACTGCGCATCTCACCCGTCGCAAGATTCATAATATGAATATCTGCTTCTTTATGGTTTACAGGGAAATTGCCATAGTTGGCGACGCTGAGCAGCAGCCATTTCCCATCGTAAGAAGGGCGAGGAAATGTGAAACTCTTATGAAGAGTTTCGGCATTAAGCAACGTATCTATCCTTTCTCCGAAACGCCCTTTCTCAACATCAAAAGACACCTTGCACAAGCTATATTTTATGCTGTCAAGTTCTTGCGGAATTTGATAGTATCGGCTTGAACAATAAAAGATTGTCTTTCCATCTGCGGAGAACACAGGGTAAGTCTCAAAATCATTCGTCTGAAAACGCTCGTCAACAATGAGTTGGTTGTTATCTACATCTATGACAAGCACATCGCTCATTGTGTCGAATGCCTCTATACGCCGCTCATCACTCACGTGAAATAACTGACGGATAACATTAGTTGACGATGCTATATATTTGCCATTAGGATGCCAATAGCTATAACTGCAATTGGCTCTTGTCTGATCTGTCAGAGTGTTCATAACGACCCTCTTGTCTTTCTGCTGTATGATTGTTCCGTCCTTATCGCCACGAAGATGGATGAGGAACTGCTCTGGATTGCAACGATTGGCAGTATGGCAGTTCATACATTGACCTGGGACAGCTGTCTCATGAAAGATTTTATCCTCATCAAAAGAGTGAATGTCACGCTGATAAATGCCTATATTGCCAGCCGTCTCATAGCCTGGAGCGAGAAGACGATAGGTAATGCCATAGTCGTCAAGCGGATAATTGCTTACAAACATTGCAAAAGGCTTGTATTGAATCCATTTAGTTTTTGAAAGAACACTAACGGTAAAGACAATTTCCGCCCCCTTATTCTGGGATGTCAACGCATGCCATTCATCTATATCAAAGTCGGCATAATCGCCTTGTACATGCATTTCACCCCCTTTGCTGCCTTTAGCCACCACATCCACACACTCCACATCCTCACCAATGACATTGAAATTCATAGGTGCAATGCCTGCAGGAATGGTAACCCCCACATAGTCGGGGAATATCTGCGGATTCTCATTGACAACTTGCGGGTTCTCTACAGCCTTCATACAGGAAGAAAGCAAGATGCTGGAGGTAAGGCATACTGCCAAGAGAGTATTGATGATTGAGATATTTTGCGACTGAAATCGCTTTATTGCCTCTTCTATCATATTTTGTTTTAAGAACAAAGTCATATTTTTATAATTCAAACTTGCTCGTTTTGGAGAGTTAAAGTAGAGCGAAACTTGTATTTTTATAATTTATGCAGGTGTCCATAACTATTTCTGAACAGCTACTTACATTAACTTTATCTGCCTAAACCTGCTTCTTGTGCTATGCGTCTCACATATTCGCCATAGCTTGACCCAATGACGTCGCCGCCACTTTGGATGCATCTATACGCGTCAGCATAACCCTGAGGCATTGATGAATACCCACCATACTGCTGGGCCCATTCGAGATACTCCATAAAAATGTCTGCTTTGCCTATCAGCAACAACTGACCAAAGAAATACTCTAATGCCATCTTATTGTTTTTATTGCTGTTGAACAGGTGTCCAAGAACAAGATACATATCATCATAATAGAAGAGGAAATCGAAGTTGAAGCGATTGGCACGCAGCTTGCCCCATTGAGGATGATTGTTTATTCGAGCCTCGTCACCAAGATATGCCTCAGCCTCTTCTGCCCATTCTCTGTAGTAGAGAGATTGCTTGAGCAGATTAAGATATTTGGCGGCGATTTGGTACTCTCCCTTGATGATGTAGCATTCTGCTATACGCTTGCACAGACGACCGCTTTTCTTACCGTTCAATATGCTCTCTTGCATGTCGCATGCATATCTCAAGGATTCATTTATCATGCCAAGATGGTAGAAAGCCTCCATCGTAGGCAGATTACTTGTGAGATCACGCACCATAGGCATGAATAACGCATCACCTCCGCTTTGATAAAACGTGAACATGCGTTCAGCAAGCTGACCTGTCATGGCAAGGGAGAGATTCACGCATTCAGACGAGAAATTCGCCGGCACCTGATATTCTTCTGCATTTCTCACGACCTCATCCCACCGCTCATTTCTGACGAGATAATCCTGACGCATCATCTCGTATTTGTCTTTGTCATACCCCTGGCTGTCCGCATAATAAAACAGCACGGCTGACAGTATCAGGCAGATTGAGTAACTGACATATTTATTTAGCTTTTCAAGATACAGGGAAAGAAAAGCGAGAATGACTATCACACCCGGAATTATATATTGCAAATCTGGTACAGAGAAAGGTTCGCGAAAATAATTTGTGCCGCTCATCACACTCGTCATAGGCTGCTGATCAAGAATTGTATATGCAGCAAGAAGATGGATAGCAACAATATAGATGCATGACAATGCAGACCATATCCACAGCTTGCGCTTGTCATCGCTGAGAATAAATCTCAATAATACATATATCCACACACATGGACCTACACACCAATAAAGCAGAGGAATAGTCACCGCGTCATATAGTATATGTGTACGCCTCATCACGAGATAGAGAGACACAGAAAGAAAAATCGCGATAACAAAAGTGAAAAGCACATTTTCATCGCCAAGGTGCCAAAGCAACAAAGCGCATGGGACTAAAGAGAGGAATGGATTGGAATAGCTTTTAGCAATAACAAAATTGAGCAATGCGAAAACTGCCCCGACAAATAAAGCACCTGCCCATTCTACATAGCCAAACTGTATGACGAACTCCCCTAAATATTCGACAAGCCCGCCCACATTTTTTATATTGTTAACGAAATACTCACCTGTAAGCAGAAACAGCTGATACTGCTCCTGATATGATAGAGCTTGTGGATAGCGTAAGAAGTAAAACAGGAATACCGCTATTCCTAATAATAGCGATACTCCTATAGTAATAATATTTAATTGTTTTGTATTCAAGGCAATTAAGTAGGTATTCAATATTATTTAATTTAACTTTCGTAAGTTTGCAACTTGCTCAGTTTTAGCAGTTAAAGTGGAGTTAAAGAGGAGTTATCACTTCGTTCGGAGTTAAAGGGACGTTTGCCATATACAGACATTCGTCACTTTAACTACTCTTTAACTACCCTTTAACTCCACAACAAGTGAAGCGAAACTTGTATTCAAACCACCACTCTATTTTGGAGCGTTATTATAAACTGATTCAAGTGTGTAGTTTGCATCATCGCTTGTTGACGCTTTTATCATCATCTCCATCAATGGTTTATTATATAATGTGCCATCTGTATGGTTGACGAAATAGAAAGGTTCACCGTTTTGATCTTTTGCGTTGTTGTCCCAAAGCATGACAGGAATGCCATGGAAATAGGCAGAACGACAGAAGTACTCAAGATAGTAGGCACGGAACAATTCGCCACGGCTGGTTGGCTGAATAGTGGCGCCAAACTCTCCCATGTAGCAAGGGATGTTGTGATCGATGTATTTTGTCTTGAGCTTATTAAAGAGTCCATCGAGATAGTCCTCGTCAGAGCCAGAAACCTTTTTGTTTGCTGCACCTGTGTGCCCCCACTCTGAGTATTTGCGTGTAGTACAGAATTCGTATGGATCGTAGCAATGTACACCCACCATGATGTGGCTGGCAGGGTCATTAGGGAGAGTAAGATTGTCTAATGTGAAAGCTGGGTTGGCAGCATAGCCTGGCACACCAATCCAGCGCGTAGCATTGTTGCCTCCAGTAGCACGGATTACATCAACAACCAGCTGGTTCCACTCATTGAGAACTCTGTATTGCTTGCCTCCATCAGTACGGCTGGCTCCCCAGCCCCATCCTCCATCTTGAATCTCATTGAAAGTCTCAAACATGAGGAAATCTCCCTTGTCCTTGAAGCGTTCTGCAATCTGCTTCCAAGTAGCCTCAATACGTGCCTTTACCTTCTCATTTGTGTCATTATTCTTAGAAGCACCCAAAATATTGAGCCAATATTCATCGTGATGAGTATTGAGGATGACGTTCAACCCGGCCTTCTCAGCCCACTCTACATTTTGAGCAATTTCATCCATATATGCCTTTTCAATGGTATAAGCCACCGATGTTGAATCTTGATAGTTACCCCATGTGACTGGCATACGAACAGTCTTAACACCAATTGCTGCAAGATTTTTATACAAAGACTCTGTGACAGACTTTGTGTCCCAATATTTCCCCCAACTCTCCGGGAACTTGTCGAATGGTCCGGCCGGGCCTCCACTGGTGTCGAAGTGGTTACCCAGATTCCAGCCATAGCCAAGCTTACGAGTCATTGCCATTGCATCATTGTCAGGTAAATCATCATTTGGACGGTCAATCTTCTTTGTCTTGAAATTCAATTTAAATTCTTGTGCAAAAGATTTTGCGTCTTTCGTGCTTACAATAGCGCCTGCTGGGATTACAAGGGTATAACTCTTATCATCCTCAAGAGACATCTTCACAACAACTTCCATTATTGTTGTCTTGCCACTCTCGGCAATGACAGGAGTTCCATTCAAAGTGATATTAGCATTAGACGCAACCGCAACAGTTGTGTTATACAACAGAGTGATTGATGTAACTTCATCAGCATTAACTTCTGCACCCTCATTGATGGAAGCATTACGAAGTTTCACTTCTTCAGATGAAGTTGAAGGTGTTTCAGAAGTATCATTATCGTCACAAGAAGCAACAAACATTGATGTACACGCCATAAAGGCAATGCAGATGTAATTTATAAATCTGTTTATTTTCATAAAGTCATATATGTTTATTATTGTTGTAACCAAAGTACAAAGTAACAACATATTTTTGTTCAAACCAAAATAATGAAGTGTTTTTATAAATTTCACAATCATTTACCGCTTACTTCCTACTTAGAAATCAAGAGAATTCTATTTGGTAATGGTAAAATATAACTTCATTTGATTCGTAAAAATCTTACAATGAGCGGACGCAACATTGACATGTGCGCCCGCTCCTTCATTTATTACAAGATTTTTAAATCTATCGTTGTCATTTGCAAAAGCATTATTGAAGAGTAATCTTTGTACACTTCAGCTCATCGCCATTAAGAACGAATACACCACCCCACCACTTCTGAGTGTAAGCCGCATCAAGCATTGTCTGAGTAAGGGTGATGGTGACTTTTCCACCATTTGCGTCAAGATTCCACTCTGTAAACTTTCCGTTCTCTGTGTCAGCACCAACACCGCAGAATGCGGCATAAGATGGACCCCAGTGACCTTCCAATATTTCAAGTTTCCAATTTGAGTTCACAGGTGAAATATAGAAGTTCACTTTCTGACCAGCCTTTGCACCTGCGTCTTTGAGTTCCTGACCTGCATCAGAGAGAGCGTATGGCTGATTAGCCCAATCCTCAACTACGAGTTCACCTGTCCAAAGTGTCTTCTCATCTGACTTCTGTACGAGTGCAAGCTCTGTTACATTCATTTCCTGTCCCTGAACAACGAAGATACCACCCCATCCCACAACTTTAGTGAATGTTGCTATGAGTTCGTCTGTGAGAGTGATTGTATAGTAACCGCCTTCGCCTACAAGGTCATAGTTTTCTGCTTTGATTTCATCGATCTGACCACCCCAGTGACCTTCCCAAATCTGAGCACACCATCCGTCAGACTTTGTTTCGAAAGCAATACGGAGTTTGTCACCAGCCTTGACACCAGCATCAATAAGTTCAGGTGCGCCATCTGTACCGAGATAAATCTGACCTGCAGCATCCCATCCGAGAGCCTGAGAACCCTTCCAGAGAACCTTGACAGGACCATCCTCTGCGTACATAGTGATGCGGTCTGTCTCAACACTCCAATTGTCATGTTGCACGAGCACAACCTTGCCGTCACCCATAGCTTCTGGAACAACAAATGAGATTGCATCCTTGCTCTGAGTGAATTGACCTTTTTCGAGAGTAACATCACCTGGGAGATTCAACTTGACAACACGGTCAAGATTTTCACCCTTCAATGTGACTTTCTGACCAGCCTTGAGATTCTTTGCAGGAGCAATTGAACCTGCCTCGTAAGCAACAAGAGGAACTGTCACAGCTATAGATGTAGTGAGACCAGAATAAGAAGTAAGAATGATGTCGCCACTTGTAGCTGCAGCAGGAACTACGACTTTGATAGACTTGCCATCGTCTGCTACATCGAATTTAACGTCTGCTACAGAAGGGAAATCAACCTGCTTGATAAGGTCAAGGTTCTCACCCAAAATTGAAATCTCTTCATTGAAATCAGGATTTTCTTTAGAAAGACTAGTAACAGCTGCTACATCAACAATGAGATTGTCTGTTACAACAATTGGCTCAGCATTTTCACTACCATCGTTGCAAGTTACCACACCACTCACTGCCTCTGCAGGCACAGCGACTTGAATCTCCTTGCGAGTATTCTTAACAAAATCCTCTGCTTCAACTTTTACACCTGCTGAGAATACAACCTCGGCAACGTTCCAAACATACTCACCCTTGATAGTTACAATGTCTCCAGCATGAACAGACATTGGAGAAATGCCATCTACCTTGATTTCCTCAACGAATGTGATGTTGGAAGCAGAGACAATTGTGTCGTTGCTTTTTGTAACGAGACGAAGCTTACCAGGAACACAAAGATCAGGAATTTTGACAGTCATCTCCTTTGAATTTGTCAAAGTAAACTCTCCCTGTATGTATGTTTTTGACGCTTCAATCTTTTGATTGCCTTCAGGGAAAAGCACTTCCTTAACTTTGTCAAGCTTAGTGCCTGTCAAACGCATTGTTTCGCCTCGCGTAATAGGCATTGGGCCGAAAGCAAGAATGTTAACACCACTCTTGTTATACTGGTTGGTGTCAAGTTCATCCTCGCTACACGCTGTCAGTGTGAGACCAGAAAGTGCCACAGCAAACAGCATTATGTAATTGAATATCTTTTTCATTTGTATTATAGTTATTTAGTTTATTAAGCAAGCGAGCGTACGAGTTGTCACACCCGCTTGCCTTCAAACTTGTCAACTTATTATTTAATAGGTACAATACGGATATTGTCGTAGCGGATGATTGGAGTACACGCATTGCCTTCGAGGCCACCGCTTACAGGCCAAATTGTGAAGCTATCGAAGCTCTCTGGAGTGATTGGAGTAGAACCTGCTGTGCCATCCATATTATATGTAAAGTTTTCGATTGGCATTGTCACAGTAATCCACTTACCATTTGTATCAAACGAACCCGAGCCATTCCATGGAGCATATAGACCACGGCAGAGACCTGTCTCTGGCTGAATGTATGTATTGTTCTGCCATGAATCGTTTGCTGCCACCTTATTGTTCATGAAGAGCACCTGAAGCACACCTGCCTCCCATTTGTTTGATGCAGGAATGCACATCTCAAACTTCAAAGCAAGCTTCTCTGGCTCTGCAAAGTAGCCAGCAGGGAAGATGTTGCGCAATGGAGCACCGGCACCTTCTGTAATGCTCATTGGATCACCATTCCAATTACCACACCACCAAGAAATCTTGAATCCTTCAGTCCATCCACCATCAGCAGGCATCTTGAGAGTTCCATCACCAACCTGGGCGTAGTAACCATCAATACCACCTTCAGCAGAGTAAGTTACAGCAAGGTTCCATCCCTGTGGTACGATACCCTTTGTTCCAGAGTTATCACCAAAACCGTCAGGGTTGTCGAAGTTGGTAATCATACCACGAGAGTCCTTATAGCGGAAAGGAGCTTTCTTAGAACCATAGACAGTAGTGATCTCTATCTCGCTATTTGCAGTAAGACCATCAGGAACCGTAAACTGAATCTGGCTGTCAGTAAACTTATCAATCTTTACAGCCTGACCGCCAATTTTAAGAGTAAGAGGCACGTTAGGGTCATTGATGAAGTAGCTACCGTAAATACTCTGAGCATCGCCAGCAGGAGCCCACTCGTTTTCCATAGTAAGAATCTTTGGACCAGGCACGAGCACCTTGAAATCGTACTCAGTAACAACACCCTTGTTGTTAGTCATGAAAATCTTGTTAAACACCTCACCAGGGATTGTTCCAGGAACTGTAACGATGAGAGTATTGTCAGTGATGAGAGAAGGGATGAGCTGTGCCTTCTGGTCGTTGAACTTCATATCAACGATGCTTCGAAGGTTCTCGCCCACGATACAAATCTCGTTGTCCATGAAGGCACCAGTGAGAAGAGAGTCGGCACTTGCCTTGTCCACCGGACGGATATAGCTGATGGTAGGAGTACCACCTGTAACCTCATACTTGTCTGGCTCGTCAGCACATGAGGCGAAGATGAGAGCGACAAACAAGAAGAGAATGTTATATGCTTTTTTCATTGTTTATAATCTTTATATATTAATAGCTATAAGTTGCACGAACATCCACGTGAACAGCATCTTCGCTGAGGTGTGGATTGAATGTGAGGTCTTCCATTGGGAACGGAATAGTGAAGCTTGCCTCTGTAATGTTAGGTACAGGAGTTTCTGTGTCGTACATTGCAGTCTGATCGTTACCATCTTCATCCTTGTTTACAAGCTGCCACTGACCTGTCTCGTAGTAAGTCTTGAACATACCGTCGAGGTTCCAGTAAGTGTTACGACGCTGTGCCTTAAGTTCTGCGATAGCCTTAGAAGGATTGTAGTAAGAGAGGCGAACGAAATCGTACCAGCGGTCACCCTCGCAAGCGAGTTCGAGGCGGCGCTCCTTCCAAACTTCGTCAAATGTAATTGACCCCTTATCTTTTGCTGTTGGGATAGCACGATGGTGAACAGCATTGAATGCATCAAGAGCATCCTTCTCGTCTGTCTGACCACCACCAAGGAGGCAGCGAGCCTCAGCGAGCACGAGGTAAACGTCAGCAAGACGGAGGATAGGAGTACAGAGTGAGCTTGCCATACGGTCGGCTGATGTGCCGAGAGCGGCAAGATGGTCTGCGTTGTTACCATACATGTGCTTAACTACATTAGCACCTGTAGGACAACGGTGCTGACCCCAAGCAGCCTCATTGTATGTCTTGTCGTACTCGAAGCGCATGTAATCGAAACCACCCTTATCACGCCAGAGATAAGGAACAACGTCACCTACTGTCATGAATGTAGCAGCACGACGTGTGTCTGGACAGATACGGCTTGCCGGAGCCAAGAGGATGTTGTAGTTGAATGCATCCTGGAGGTCAACAGAAGGACCAGCCCATTCACCCCAAACGTCACCAAACTCATCGATACCTGTCATACCAAGGTCTGACTGGAGAGAGTTTTGAGAAGTCCACTGTGAAGAAACGACCCAACGCCAAGCAATCATATTCTCCTTGGACTTGTTGCCCTCAAGCTTGAACACGTCAGCATAATTTTCTTCAAGTTGACGTGGCTCATGACTCTCTATTACCTTACCATCTTTATCTACCTTAGTCACACCTGTGATCACCATTGTGGCGTATTTTACAGCTTTATCAAGGTCGTCGTTGTTGAGAGTACCAGAAACACCTGCTTTCTGGAGATAGACCTTTGCAAGAAGACCGCGAGCACAGTCCTTGTCAAGACGACCCTCTGCACACTGCTCAGGAAGAAGTTCTATTGCCTTCTCAAGAGTCATTACGATATAGTCGTAAACATCAGACTTCTGAACTTTATACTGATCATTATAGCTACCACCCTCAATCATACCTGCGTTGTCATGCACGATAGGTACATCACCGAATGTACGAACAAGATAAAAATATGCCATTGCCTTCCAAAGAAGACACTCGCCCATTGTCTGGTTCTTAACAGCCTCAGAAGCTCCTCCATTTTTTATGTAATTGCGCACGACATTTGAGTGACCATTCACAGCCCAGAGAGAATACGCCATGTTGCGAAGGTCTGTATCGTTAGAGTTGAGGGAGAAGTTGAGGTATGGTGATGATCCCCAATAGTAATTACCAGAGAGAACCTCGCCAACCTTGAAGAATCCACGTTGGAAGTCATACCAAGGTGAATTGTACAGATAGTCAACAGCTGCTATGCACTGTGCATCTGTCTTGTAATAGCCACCAGCCACATAGCTGTCCTCTGTTGGACGGTCGAGGAAGTCTTCGCATGAAGTCATTCCAAGTCCAAGCACTACGGCTGCTGCAATATATTTTATTGATTTGAGTTTCATGTTATATTTCGAGTTATCGAATTTCCCAATAATCGAGATTTCTTGTTAAACTTTAGAATGATACATTAAGACCGAATGAGAATGTAGTTGGTGAAGGATAACGGCCGTTATCAAGACCAAACACATAACCATTAGCATCTGTAGTTGAAGCACCAACTTCAGGGTCATAGCCCTTATAGTTTGTCAGAGTGTAGAGGTTCTGAATATTTGCATACACACGAAGATTGCTGAGAGAAAGCTTCTTTATCATTTCCTTAGGGAATGTATAGCCAAGAGAGATATTCTTCAAGCGAACGTATGATCCGTCTTCAATGTAGCGGTCAGAATAATTCTGGTTGTATGTATTACCTATTGCAACACGTGGAGTCTTTGTATTTGGGTTTGTCACGCGTACATTAGTAATATCATTGTACCAATAATTACCTGCTTCATAAACCTTTGTTGGATCGATAGCAGCGAGCTGAGCACGGTCTGCAATCTGCTCCTTAATCTGGTTAGTCCATGTAGAAGTCATTGAAGTAAGGCTGACAGAGGTATAGTTCATAACCTTGTTGCCAATAGAACCATTGATGAAAATTGAGAGATCAAAATTCTTGTAACGGAATGTGTTTGTCCAACCGAATGTACACTTTGGAAGTGGAGAACCAATCTGAGTCTTATCGTTTTCATTGATCACACCATCACCATTCACATCCTTGAACTTAAGGTCACCAGGCCATACTGTGTTGTTCTTGCTGTACTTAGATGGGTCTGTAACATGCTCGTATGTGCCATCATCATGCTTGATGCAAGACTGAGCATAGAGAGCATTTACAGGCGAGCTGAGGATGTCGTCGAAATCTTTGTAAACACCTTCAACCTGATATCCATAGAAATCGTACATTGGACGTCCTACTGAAGACATTGACACAACGTCATCCCACTGACCATAGCCAATAATAGCAGCTGATGTTGTGCCCTGAAGAGCAACAAGCTTATTGCGGTTGAATGAGAACTGGATGTCGCTATCCCATGAGAAATCGTTAGTCTGAACAGGACGAGTCTTGAGGTCGATTTCAAAACCGGAGTTGCGCATTGTGCCATAGTTTCCTGAAGGAGCCTGGAGAGCTGAAGAACCGTTACCCTGTGTGCCAAGGTAAGAAGGAAGCTGCATTACCATGAGCATGTCCTTTGATTCCTTGCGATACCAGTCGAGAGTAAGGTTGATGCGATTGTTAAAGAAACTGAGGTCGAGTCCGAGGTCAATCTGCTCCTGTGTCTCCCATTTAATTGCTTCGTTTGGAAGACCTGTTGGACGGTATGACTGACCGAGAGCTGAAGGCATTGTTGCGAGAGCTACACCCCACTTATAAGAACCGATGTTTGAATTACCTGTCTGACCCCAGCCAGCACGTATCTTACCATTTGACAACCATTCGATTCCATCCATGAATGCCTCGTTACTGAAGCGCCAGGAAGCAGCTAATGAGTGGAAGCCTGCCCAACGGTTCTTAGGACCAAAGTTTGAAGAACCATCATAGCGGTATGTGTAAGTCGCATAATAGCGATCATCATAATTATAAGTTTCGCGCGTGAAGAATGAAGCCATTGCTGCACTACCGAAACCAGAAGTGAAGTCCTTGTTAGTCTTCTCTACGAGCGAAGGGTTCTGTACGTCGTTGAGAGGGAGATTTGTACCAGTAATACCCTGATATCTCCATGTTGACTCCCAGCACTCCTGACCGAGCATGGCTGTGAAATTGTGCTTATCAATCTTACCCGTATATGTGAGGTAGTTCTTAAGCTGCCAGAAATTATTGTTATTGCTCTGCCAGTGGTCAGAGTTTGCAGGCTTAATCCATCCACCGAGATTAACAGAAGGTTCGAAAGTCTCTGCATTAGAGCCAGAAATATCATAACCAAGCTCTGTGTGAAGAACAAGATTCTTCATGAAGTCAATCTCTGTAAAGATATTGCCTGTGAGCTTGCGGCGACCAAGAGTATAGCTATTCAGCATTGCCATTGCAATAGGGTTAGGATTTGTATAACCCTCACGTGCTTCTGAATAATAGTTGCCATCAACATCATAGATTGGAATGTCTGGAAGAGTGGTGAGAGAGTAGCGGATGATACCTGCCTCGCCATCGGCAAGTTTGAGGTCATCGAATGTATCAGAGTATGTTGCTGAGAATCCGAGCTTCAACCAAGGTTTGAGCTGAGCATCGAGGTTAGCACGTACTGAATAACGATGGAACTCAGAACCAATGATTGTTCCTTCCTGGTTCATAAAGTTACCTGACACATAGTATTGAACATTGTCAGATCCACCCTGAGCTGAAAGCTGATGCTGGTGCTGAATAGCAGTCTGGAACATCGCATCCTGCCAGTTTGTACCCTTGCCGAGAATTGATGGGTCTGAGTAACGCTTGTTAGCCTGGCTTGAAAGAATCCAGCCATTGTCAACGAAATCCTGATAGTATTCCGCGTATTCGCGAAGATTCATCATGTCAAGACGAGCCATCTGACGGTTTACTGCAAGCATGCCATCATAGTTAAACTTAGCCTCACCTGCTTTACCTCGCTTTGTTGTGATAAGCACAACACCATTTGCACCTTGAGCACCGTAGATTGCAGTCGCAGAAGCATCCTTGAGAATTTCCATGCTCACAATGTCGGAAGGGTTGATAGTAGAAAGCGGAGAAACAGTAGAAACCTTACCGTTACCGAGACGGTCACCAAGTCCGAGGCCCTGACCATTCTGTGCAGAAGACTGGAATATCACACCATCCACAACATAAAGTGGCTCCTGATTGGCATTGATAGAACCAATACCACGCACACGAATTGAAGAAGCGGAACCAGGGGCACCAGAAGTAGTAACAGCAGTTACACCTGTTGCACGACCTTGAAGCGACTGGTCAATGTTTGTGATTACCGAACCCTTGATAGCGTCTTCACCCACTGTGACAGAAGATCCTGAAAGGTCTGAACGCTTCATTGTACCATAACCAACAACTACAGTCTCGTTGAGAATCTTAGAATCTGGAACGAGAACAATCTTCACAGCCTTACGACCGTTCAACTTTACATCTTGGCTTTGGAAGCCTACATAGGATACTGTAAGGATAGCATTAGCACTCTGGACATCCAATTTGAAATTACCGTTGATGTCAGTTGCCGCGCCATTCTGAGTACCTTTCTCACGTACGGTTGCACCTACTGCTCCTTCACCCATATCGTCAAACACAGTACCAGAAACGGTAATCTGAGCATTGATCTGGGCCACAAAGAACATAAGTAACGCTACCAACGCAAGTTTCACGTTAAATGTTTTTTCCATCTTAATGGCTTTTAATAGTTAATAATAATATAGTATTTCTTTTTCTGCAAAATTTGGCTTGATAGAGAAAAATCAGTTAGTTATATAAACAAATATTAGTTAGTTAAAATAAATAGTCAGATATAGAAGGATTTAAGTATTAAAGTTTAGTTAGTAAAATACGTCACATTTTCTTTTAGACACAAATATTCGGGATTCTTATACCATTAGAATCTTGATTCCATAAAAAGGAAATTACTGCTTTCGGAGTGGAATGAAGGCTTTCTCACTCTTTTATCACCTATGCCATAGTTTTATTCAAAGCAAGCAAAGATAAATACAGATTTGATTCAGTTTAGTAAATGCCGTTTATTACTTGTCTAATTATATCAGACTATTGTTATACTTATAGTTTCGTTAACACTTGATGCAAAAATACAAATATTTTCTTTTGTACGATAATTATTATTAAATTTTATTGTGTTTTATTAACGTATGTCAAGATTAACACCCCATTTACAGACTCTATCCTCTTGTCACATTTTCATAATGCTCTATGTTACAAGCGTAACATGCTGTATGTTACAAATGTTACACGCCCCGTGTTACAAGTGTAACATGCCGCGTGTTACGCTTGTAACACAAAGCAACAGTACACTACAGTTTGTAAGTTCAATTTGTGGTTTTGCATTAGCCTATTTAAGGACTTCTTACAGAGCCCCAAAAGCACTAATCAACCTATCTACAATAAAAAACGTTACTTTTCTTTTTGCAGTAAGGAAAAAAAAACGTTACTTTGCAAATAATCTAAAAAGAAGCTTACATGCTTTTATGGAAAACTTAATCAATCACAAATAACAATGGTTACAATGAAATCTACACGTTTTATTTCTTATGTATGTATATGTGTCACTCTATGCATCGCAGCTTTGATGTCGGTGGCATGTTCGAGTGACACAGACGATGACTCAAAGCCAGAAGCATCTGTGCTTTGGGTTAGTTCATCAATAGCCAATGGAGCAGAAGTTGATGCCGACATAACAAAATCAATAACAATCACTTATAGCACAGCGATTGATGTAGCTGAAAGTGCTACAATAACACTCAATGACATAATAATTGACACAGCAAATATCAGCGTAAATGGAAATGACATCATTGTGAACCTAAGACTCGAAAAGGGAAAACAATATAGACTTGTTATCCCAAGTGGTGATGTTGTCAGCAAGAAAGACCCTACAGATATTGCTTCTGAACTTAAAATCACCTTTTCAACGAAAAAGGCTGTTTAATTTCACCTAAGTTCATAATCAATATCAACAGCTTTTCTCACGTAATAAAACAGCAACAGCAACTACAAAACTATAAAAATAGTATTATTACTTTCTATTTTCATTTGTTTTGTAGCTGCTGTTGCTGCTATTGTAAGAAAGCATTTTGAATCTGCTGCGTCATTGAGCAGGTCTTCTCCATTCGCTTGGTGGAACACCTGTCATCTTGCGGAAGAATTTAGTAAGGTGAGCCTGCGATGAGAATCCCAATTCGTATGCTATTTCTTGAATTGTCTTATTGGAGTGTAACGCGCTTTTCACCTTTGAAAGAAGAGTGTTGTCAATTATAACTTTTGGCGAACTGTTGGCGACCTTTCTCACAATCTGTGCGAGATAGCGAGTGCTAATGTTCAACTGCTCAGCATAATAGTTGACATCATGGCTGTTAAGACATTGCTCTTCCTGCATTGCAAGGAAGTCGCGGTATAAAGCCAAATTGCGACCTGAGAGTTCGGAGTCTATCTCCTTGGAAACCGTAATGTTACGAGCCTTTCTCTCAGCCTCATCGAGAGAGCATCCCTGAGTGAGGAAAACGGCAATGGCAGAACATAGTTCATTGCAATGTCCGTGTCTGTCGGCAGCTATGATAGTGTTTGGGCACTCAAAGCGATCGACATCCTGACTATGAACAACAATGGCTGAGCACAACGGAATGAGACGCAGCTGTATAGTGTCTATGAGCTCTTCGTTCAACAATTCATCACCATGACTTGACGCAGCAATAGGAGTGTAAAGCACCCACTGAGGATGGTAACGCTTTATGCATCTCACTACAGCATCGAGCATATAAACATTGCGTATCAAGCCAATTTTAAATATGTGAGGAGCAGCATCGTCAGCCACAGCTGCAATCTGCCTTTCCACCACTTCAGCAGGAATGTCATAAAACTCTTGAATGCCAAGTGAGTTTTGGATTGTGAGTGTCGTTACAACAGTCACGGCAAGACCTCCAAGACTTGAAATAGCCCTTATGTCAGCCTGAATACCAGCACCACCTGAACTGTCAGAACCTGTGATGGATAAAATAGGAACTTCGCTTACACTCATCTTAATCCTTTGCTTTACATATTATTAAGTTCCCTTATTCTCCTGGAGCGACATTGTTGTTTTCCACATCATCATCGTCAGTAGCACCACCGTAGAAATCGTCAGCATTGCCATCTGTTCGCGTGGTATTTGTCCTGTCAACTCTTGTTCTGTTTCCACCGCCAGTGCAGTCGCCAGAACCATCGCATTCATCATCATCTTCGCAACCTCCACATTCATCGTCATCATAGCAATCTCCACAGCTGCCATTATCTCCGCAGCTACCATAGGTGCCATTGCAGCATGCCACATAAATATGTCGCATAGACTTAGCTTCACTGTCGAGAGTGCCATTCTCTTCAAGATAAGAATACATCTCGACAAATGCTTCTTCAAGTGTCTTCTGTGTGTCTGAACCATTTTTTACTTGCGCCATAAGACTCGCAACTCCGGCAAGTACATTGTTTTGATCTTCTGTAGAGTATGTTTCAAAATTTTCATAGACTTCATCAAACTCATCCAAAGCATCAGATGTATTCTCCATAGACGCATCATATAAGAACTGCTCTGCTTCGTTGAAATCGAAGTCACATGATGTAAAGGCAAGCATAAATATACTTGCCATAAAAAGAGTAAAAAGCTTTTTCATCTTGTGTGTTTTATATTTATCACTTTGACATTTTAAGATATCTCATTCCATGCTGACTATTCTTGCATACAAGCGTCTTCTTTCTAGCCGCCTCTATCGTGTTGTCAATCAGACGCTGCCAACTCGTGTCGTCTGTGCGATCATTGCTCACCTCTCTACGCAGCTGCGCGATGAAAGACTGTGTGAATGCACTTCCCGAACTACTGAATGACCATGAGTATTCTCCTGGCTTTGCTGCTGTAGCAAGCAACACACCTTTAGACTCAAGGAAAAGACTGCGGATGCGCTTTTTGCTTGCCCGTACATTAGCACGGCTGTAAAGCGTATTCTCTGTGTACCTTGGTCGATAACTTCCTGAATTGGAATTACAACAGTCAGTAAATACTATGCTCAAGCGTGCGCCTTTTTCCTTTATCGCATTGTAGATGTCGGTGGTAGATACATAATTATTGTTGCCACTTCCCATGCAGATGTTAGGATACATGTCTTTCTGATTGTTCCATCTAAACCCATGTCCATTGAAACAAAAGAAGACGATATCGTTAGGACCGGGATTGATGCGACTTATTGCATTAGCAAGATTTCGCTTGTTATAAGCATCGTTCGCCAAGATGTTTGTGATACTTATCTCTATACCCAAACAGTTGGCTATAGCTTTAAGTTCGCGATTAAGCATCTGATTGTCAAGCTTATCATCATCGCCTATACTTCTGTCATAGGTGTCTGCCACGAGTATAGCCCACAATTTGCTTGGCTCGTCGCTCGCATCTGATATGTTAGATATCTCATTATCATATTGCGTTGCACGACTCATCACCTCCTCGTCAGCCTCATCAATAGCATAGCAATACTGAAGATCAGCCTCCTGCTCATTATCAGCAAAAGGCACTAATGATTCCTGCTGAGCATAAGATGCCAGCGTGACGCATAACAGAAGTATAATTGTAAAACACTTTCTCATGTATAAATTCATTTGCCTTCAATTAAATTTGAGGAATTCTCCATACTTAGTTTACAACATTTAATGATGGTGAAATAATTACTTCGAAAGATTTCGATTGTTAATAATGATTGCTTAAGTAACTTTAGAAAGTTATTTTTTCGCCATTACTTAATTCTTGATTCTCACCATCTTCATGCCATTTTGAGTCTTGCAGTTGCTATTTTCTGCCGATTTCTTTGCAGCAGCAGCTATAGCATCATTCATGAGAGTCTCCCAATTCGGCTTTGTAGTAGTCAGCACGCTGATCTGATTGCGAAGGCTTTCAAGAAAACTCAATGTGAAGAATCCTCCATTCACGCCACACCATGAAGCTTCTCCCGGGCTTGACGCAGTAGCAATTATTGTGCCTGAACTTTCTAAAAAGAGCTGCTTCAGCTTCTCTTTGTCAAAGTTGGTGTTGGAGCGTGAAAAAAGAGTGTTGGAATTGATGAGGGGGATTGTTGCGCCTATCTTACTGTTGCAACAGTCGCTCATCACGATGTTCAAGCGTGCACCTTTTGCTACAATCTGCTTAAACACATCACTTACAGCAACATAGTTGTCTTTAGGGTCGTCATATTGAGATGGGCACAAGTCCATATTTGGATAATAATCTTGCTGATTATTAAAGCGGAAGCCATGACCAGTATAGACAAAAAGCACAACATCATTGCTGGCAGGACTAAATCCGCTTATGAGATTCACCAGATTCTCTTTATTGAAATTTCTGTCAGAGATAACCTGCACATCATATTCCATACCCAGCACTCTTGATATTCCATCAAACTCACCACAAAGATTTGCAACATCTCGCTTGCAAGCCAAACCTATGTCGCTGACATTTGTATTGGCAACAACAATAAGATGGAATTTTGAGTCAACCTTTTGCATATCAGCTGTCGCAGACATATTGAGCGTGTTGCCTCCCGAGCCTGGTTCAATGTTGGCTCCCTCTTCTGCATCATCCTCGCTCAAGACAACATTACTGCTCACAATAGGGTCGTCCACCGTAACTTCAATGTCGGCTGGTCTTGTTGAGAAAGCAGATTGTACGCCGGACTGAGTCTTTACGATATTGATGCCGCTAACGAGCATTTGATACTCAGGCTCTTCCTTGCCGTAAAACTGCGCAACATAGTTTTCGTCCATATCCTCAAGACCTATCTCTTTGAAGTATTCAGATTCAAAATAGCTATCAGTCTTCTTTATCTTATATGTGACGTAAGGTCTCTCGCTGATGTCACTTGCATCATCTTTTTCCCAATACCATACAAAGGTCGGAAATTTCTTTTCTGTAGGCAAATATGCCATCATGCCGACGTCTTGTTCATCCTCTTTCTCTGCGATGTAATTCACATATTCAGATTCATAAACACTATTTTCTTCAATTGACTCGGCATTGATAAGTCGCATCACGCACTTCTCATCACTATAGTATATCATCAAACCAAGGTATTCTGTGCCGTCATCTATATAGTTGACTTCATAGAATGTCTGCGCTTTCGTTATAAGCGAAATGCTTAAAAAAGCAAATAAAAATATTAATCGATTCATTTCTTTATTTACAAACAATGTTTTACTTAATTGTACAAAATTACAAAATAATCGTGACATCCATGCGTAGATATGACCCTTTTATCATCTTTTTGGCATTAAAAGGTTGATTGTCGGGCGAAAAACATACATTAAATGTACTTTTATGGATAGTTATTGGGCCTAAATTCTTATGCCTTTTTATCTTCTTTTCTTTGCCATTAAAACAACAATCATTAAATTTGTATCGTGAATAATCAAAACACCAATTTTACTAATCAAAAAAATGAAAAAAATTACTTCTTTACTTATTGCTATCGCAATGTCATCGATAGCATTAGCACAAAACAAAGAGATGAAAGGCGGAGATATTCCTTTCATCGATGCCGCTCCCTATGACACATTGATGGAGAACAAGAAGGTGGCTCTCTACACAATCACCGACGGCAAAGTTGGCGCACAAATTTCCAACTATGGAGGATTCATTATCACATTATTCGCTCCCGACAAAAATGGCAATTACAACAACCTTGTAACAAGCTACGCAGACATACATAAGTATATGACTTACAACCTTGGGCAAGTAGGACCTGCCCTCGGACGATTTGCCAACAGAATAGCCAACGCTCATTTTGAACTTGACGGACAGAGCTTCGATGTGACAAAGAACAGCAGACAGCACATACTGCATGGAGGACTTAAAGGTTTTGACCACACCGTATGGGATGTCGTTTCACACAACAAAAATGAGCTTGTTCTCAAATGCACACTCGCTGACGGACTCGATGGATTCCCTGGAAATCTAACCACTACACTCACCTACTCAATCAGCGATGGCGGACTGAAAATCTACTATGCAGCGACAACAGACAAGAAGACAATTGTCAACCTCTCCAACCACGCCTACTTCAACCTAAACGGCACCAACAGCGATGGCGACATTATGGAACACATGCTGACAATAGAAGCAGACAGCATCACAGAGACAAACCGCGAAGGCATACCTTCAGGAAAGCTCCTCGCTGTAGATAGCACGCCATACGACTTCCGCAAACCATGCAAGATTGGAGACCGACAGATGGTGATGAAAGGTTTCCAGTTCGGACAGAAATTTGAAATCCCTGAAGGCAAAGTTATGATGTACGACAACAATTTCTGCCTACGACACACAAAAAAAGGCAAAGTAGAGAAAGTTGCAACATTATACTCTCCTCAATCAGGAATAACAATGGAAGTGTGGAACGACCACCCAGGTCTTCAGGTATATACAGGAGCGAGAAAAGCCATAGCACTCGAATCGCAAATGTATCCAGACTCACCTAATCATCCAGAATTCCCATCAACAACCCTCGCACCAGGAGAGCAATACACACACACCTGCATCTACAAGTTCTCAGCAAAATAGGCTAATATAATAAATATGCAGGGTGCTCTATAAATCAGTTTGAAACTCATTTATAGAGCACCCTATGTTTTGGGGGAAATTGATCTTTTATCAAGTAACGACTACAATGGTAAAAGAATGGAGACAGCCACAAAAAAAAGAAAGACTCTGGTTCACACCAAAATCTCTCTTTTTACAAAGGAGCTTAACTCCAACTGTACTTTTAATGGTTCATAGGTTTCAAGACTTATTTGCACCTGCAAATTATCTTTCCAACCACAAGGAATAATTTAACTAACTTTTACTAACTATAAATAACTAACAATCTAATTAACTAAATAACTAACTAATGCTATACCATTATTAACTACGACTTAACTATGTCTTTTTGTCTTTCGACGATGCAAAGTTAAGCACAATTCATGAAAACCATTTTCAACCACGTTACAATTTTTTTTGTTTTTTCGATTTTTACTACATTTTTACTACATGTTACACCAAAAGGGGGTAAATGTTACAAAATAAGCCGTCAAAAAGGCATTATTACTCCTATTTCATGAGCATTTATTCTTGTTTATATAATTTTAGACTACACATGTATTGATTTCAACAACAACTTTTTTTATTGGAATTATCAATTTTATCCTATAACAAACATTTATCTCTGCCAAAAATAGCTCAGATTATGAAAAGATAACTTGTATATTAACAATTTTTTTACACACGAAAAACATTACAGAAGCCATAACAATATATATTTTCTTTTGAAATAATCTACACAAACATTTTTGAAAAAACAAAAAACTGTCGCAAGACTTCTTTGCGACAGTTTTTCACGCTACGTTATTGTTTATGGCAATTACCACAAGTAATCGTCACCTATCTGTTCTTCCTCATCTAAAGCTTTGTCAAGAGTGAATGCTTTTGCACATCCCCATTCGTCATCCAAAGACGATCTGTCTATTTGTAATTCCAAAGTATTTCCTTGTGTTGAACTTTGCTGCAAAAGATTGTGATTGACAAAAACAACTTTTGAAGATGTAGGATTTATGTATGTTCGTTTCATTCTTCACCCCCCATCATTTTGATGTTATCTTTTTTACTACTCTGCCATCACACGAACGAAGGATATTTATTCCTCGTTTCAATTTGGAAACGCGACCATCCACCTTAATACAGAGTTCAGCCTCACTACCACAAAAGTCAACATCTCTTATTGCGGTATCATCATCTAAAGATATGGCTATTGTTCGTTCCTTGGCTAATTGCTCTCCACATACAGGAACCTCGCTCAGCTTTATGAATGCACAATTAGCATTGACGCCAGATTTTGCTGATGCTGCTCGCAACACACCATCAGACTTCACAATAAGATAATCATATTCCCTGTAAGCAACATCATCAGCAAATGCATATTTCTCTAAAGAGCCATACATACCATTTAGTGATGTTGCCTCTTTCACAGCAGTTCCAGAATAAGCAAGAATCAGCCGACGCTCATCTGCCACATACAAATAAGGAACACCAGCTTCAAGCGATTCTACCTCTTCGAACAGAAGAACGTCTGTCTCGGTCAACGAAGGAAAACCTTTAAGTTCATAGAATTTCGCTCCTTTATAATCACCAGCAGCAACAGAGTATGGAAGACAAACAGTTCCATAACTGCCACTTAAGTTTCTAATATGGCCTCTTGCAATTTTCACCTCATCAAGAAAAAACCTGTTATTGCTGGTTTTTCCTCCATCAAAAGATATTGTTGAAGATAATGACGATGAATGAATTGGGAAGAAGTATCGTGTCCAATTTGATTGCTGCAACTCTAACGACACAGATGACGCTCCCGACGATGTGGAAAATATCGTTCCATTGTTCATTGACAATTTCAATTTACCAGCATCACCTTTCCATGCGCCAGCAGAAAAAAGCAATACTGCATCGCCTTCAAAACTCAGTTGAGGAGTTTTGGCGACACCACCGCTACTGGAGGTTCCACTCTTCACACATTGACACATTCCTTTTACATCTGACGAGAGAGTCCAACCGTCAACATCGCAAACAGCATTTACCGTTGTTGATATTCCACTCCAAACCCCATCATTGCCACCTTTGCCATTGCATCCATCAAACGACTCATAGAATATCACAGGATTGTCTTTCAATAATACTGTCAACACGTATTTTGCGGACGATGAGTTATAGGTTTCATCTTCAGGATACTGTGCTGTTATTTCTGTAGTACCAGAAGCAAGAAGGGTTATCTCTCCATCTGCATTTATTGTTGCAACAGATTCGTCAGAACTCTTGTATATAACCCCGACTAATATGGAGGGAGTTGTCTGTAAAGTAGGGAAAATGTTTTCTTCTCCAAGTTTTGCCGTAAAAACAGTATTGCTCCATGACAGCGAAGTGTCTGTCTTTCCATTATGCAAATCATACACAACTGTCAGCGAAATGATTTCCAAATATTTATCAGCATTAGCATTTTGCAGAAGCACGGAAGTAGCACCATTGGTTTTTATCAGTATAGGATTCTTAGTCACTTTCGCTGCTGTTTTATCTTGACCGTCAAGTGAATAAAGATAATTGCAAGAATAATCCATATTTATCGTATATGATACACTCAGTATGGACACATTAGGTTGGGATGTAATTGTTATTGAATTTCCATTTCCTTCTTTTGAAGTCCCAGATTTCTTGTATAACCTTATATTACCATTCAAAACACGGGGATTCGTAGAACTTTGTTCTATAGCTGTTGAATATGACACATAAGAATCCATGTCACCCGCTGTACTTGTAAAGTTGTCCACAGTTACAGTCTTTTCTATAGATTGTGCTTTAGAAATGCACAAGACAGACATAACAAATACAATAACTACACTTTTCAACACCACATGTGTTGATTCGCAAAAACTAACAAAATATTTTTTCATTGCTTGTAAAACTAGGAAGATTGTTTAATCACAAACATTACAACTCATTGTAATTGAGTACAAACTAACAACTTATTTTATCACGATTGGATAAGTCGCCATTTTGATTATTTATGATTAGAATATTTTTTTTGAATATTTAAACAGATAAGTTACTATGTAGGTGGTTCAAAATAACCCTTTATAGCAAAGAGCATTTCTGCATTGACATCTGCAAACAAGAAATTATATTTGCCCACTTACTTTAGGGGTGTTCTATAAATTAGCTTTTGTTCTCTGTCAATATGATTCTTTCACTTGACGTCATTTATAGAACACCCCATTAGTAAATAAACACCTGTTAGAATAATTGATTACGAATAGGAGCTTTCACGCCATCACTCAGAATCAAGCCATCCTGCAAGAGCAACAAGAGTTGCATTCCAGTTAATAGCAATCTCATTGCTGGCATAACTGTTCATATCATCCATATATGACTCATCAGGAACGTTTGATGTGTATTTGAGATTCTCACCCTTGTCCTGCTGTCCAGGATTAGGACCACCTACAAGGAAACCAGGATAAGCACCGTTAGGCGTAGAAGCTAAACGCTGGTGAGGGTGAATTGATGGCTTTGTGCCAAAGCCTGTCACATAGCAATAACCTGTGGCGTTCTGCCCAAGCACATAGTTCATACACCTTCTGGCGTTTTCTTTGTATGAGGCATCGCCTGTGAAGTCATAGGCATACATGAGTTCTGCTCCTCTCCATGTGCAACCCTCTGAATTGCAGCCCCAGAAGAAGTCACTAGCATCATTACCATAAGGTGAATTGAAAGGTGTGCCTGCTATGTCACTGTATTTTGCTATGTGAGCAAAGAAGAGTTTTTTCATATCGGCAGCAACTTTTGCGTCCTCTGGCTTAGCATCCTTCAGTCGTGCCCACTCCAATACGGCAAGTTCGGTGACATTGCCCCATGAGGCTGTTGGGAATGACTCCTTTGGGATGTATCGCATAGCATCTTCACGGTACTCCTGCTTGCCTGTCACAAGATACAACTCTGTAGCTGCCCAAAAGAATTCATCGCCAAAGTATTTATCATCGTAAGCACCAGTTGACACATCTGGGTCGTAAGCGGCGTTCATCTTATTCTGATCATACTCTACATTAGGATTTTTCTTTGCCCACGCATAAGCTTTCTCGGCCTGTCCTATAGCAATAGATGAGAATCCAGGAAAGTAGTTGCCAAACTCTCTGTACACTCGTGATGCCATCGCCATGCTTGCAGCAAAGTCAAGTGTTGCCGCTGTAGTCTTCTTGACAACATAACGCTGCTGCTTACATTCAGAAGGTGCTACAAAGCCCTCAAAACTTGGAGTAGTAAGTTTGTGGTAAAGTCCACCATCTGTGTCTTGCATTGTCTGCATCCACTTCAGATTATAATATATCTCATCAAGGATGTTTGGCACTCCATTGTTCTTTTCAGGAATGTCCACTTCCTGTGTGCGGTAATAATCCTTTCGCTGCTCATAGGCACCCATCATCACTCCCACTGCAAATGATGAGTTGACAATGTATTTGTTGTAATCGCCTGCATCGTACCATCCCCATGGACTGTTGATTATCATACCTGCAGGGCGTTCTGCTGTAGCAGCACTTGGATGTATCATAACCTGAGTGTCGAGATGACCTGCAGGACGCGCCCATTTTCCAACATACTGCTCCTCGATAGGCATTGACGCTCTTTGGAAGTAGAATCCTTTGATGGCAGCAGCAGCAAGTTCTTTGTATGGACGACTGCTTATTACAAATGTAGCCTTGCCTTTGTTTACTCCATCAGACGTAGTGATGGTATATTTGCCTTCTTCAGTAAGAGTGCTGAAGTCAACAAGCATACGCTTCTTGTCTGACACTTTTGAAGAACGCATCTCGTAGACTTTTCCTTTCCATACCTGCTTCCCTCTATCATTTTTGATGACAACAGAGACAGCATGCTGCTTCAAAGTAGCCTTATTTCCATTAGGAATTGGCCATTCAATCGTTGCGGTTTTCTCTGCATTCGGAGCAAAACCAACTTGATTCACTTTAATAATATCGCTTTGGGCAAAACTTGGACTGGCTGTCATACAGCCGATAGCAAGTGCTGCAAATGCGTTGAATGATTTCTTATACATATATATTTATTACGTGGTTTTAGATTTAGCTTATTAAATTTATGTTATCGTGACCTTCAGACAAATTTGTGTACAACAAGACAAACCTGTTACGTTATATGTGACAAAGATAGTATTTTTCACTGCAGCAACAAATAGAAAATGGAAGTTTTCATTCGCTTATTTAAGAAAAATCAATTCAATAACACTATATTAACAATTATTAACACTATTTTTGCAAAATTCCTTGATTTTTATCTGTAAATTTGCAATGTGAAAGAATATGGGACTAAGCCTATTTGACATATTAGGTTAATCCCTTTAGATATAGAATTACTTTTTTATACTTATATAATCGTTATGACTTGCACGAAAATTGCAAGAGGAACTAGAGCCGCAGTGATGCGTCTCTATTTTCTTTTTAAAGAGCCTTTGACTATTTCAATTGACGTAATCGTTCGAATTGCATAACTTTGTTGCTCGCAGTATCTCTCGCTTCCCTCCAGGAGGACCTGCTAAACGTTCAACAACAAACCCTGAAGCCTGAAGCATACGTCTAACGATTCCTTTGGCACAATATGTGACAAGTATTCCACCATCATTTAAATGGGCGAAGAGTTTGTCGAAAATATCTTGACTCCACATTTCAGACTGTTTCTCTGGTGCGAAAGCATCAAAATATATCACATCATAAAACTCTTCTATAGGATATGTGACAAAGTCTGATTCTATTTTTCGGAGTGAGAAATGGGGAGTTATATCATTCCACACTCCCCACTTGCTTTTATGCATCTCAACATAATATTGCGCTGCATTAGCTGATACAAGTTTTGGATAATCCAGCTTTTCGACTACATTCATCTGCAACGGGTATTTCTCGAATGAGGTGTAGAATAAACGCCTCTCAGTTTCCTCCGCCTCTTGCAAAGTCAATAATGCGTTCAAGCCTGTGCCAAACCCTACTTCAAGGATATGTGGCTGAACTGCCTTACATTGTTTAAGACCTGTATTGATGAAGATATGCACAGACTCTGTTATTGCTCCTTTTACGGAGTGATAATGCTCGTCTAATGCCGGCACATAAAGTGTCTGACTACCGTCTGCTGTCGTTTCTATATCAACCATCACCTCATCATTTTACATCCCATCCAGCAGCTTTTGCCATCTTCATGCAGATTTCTGTATTGTCAATTCTGCCTTGAAACTGCTCTGCACCAACACCAACAGCAAAGCAAGGCACATATCCGTTGCTATGCGAACCACTTACCCAACCTACCATAGCATTTTCAGACATTATCTGGCGTACAACAACAGCCAACTCATCATCTTGCTGATAGAGTGATTTGCTCATTTCTGCAATTCCCTGCTGTATTCTTTCAAAAGCTTTTTCAAGACGCCTGTTCTGCGATTCAGAGAGATTCACACTTTTCCAGAAACCGAATTTCTGGGTTAGAAGTTTCTTCACCATAGCATAGTTGTACTTTGCCCCTGCCTTCTCTCTGAGCTGATGCAGCTCTTTACCAAGTTTCTCTATACTTATCTGCTGATTGCGAAGCACATCGAGATGGAGTTCGTACGCACCTCTTCCTAATGTCATACAGCCTGTCTCATGGTCAGCAGAAACAACAATCAATGTTTCGTCTGGATGCTGCTGATAGAACTCATAAGCCACACGAATGGCATCGTCCATATCTATGAGCTCATGTATGAAAGTTGCCGCATCGTTGTCATGACATGCCCAGTCAATCTTTCCTCCTTCCACCATCAAGAAGAATCCTTCTTTATTCTTTGAGTTAAGGAAATTGATTCCTGCGCGTGTAATATCTTGCAATGTGAGAGCATTTCTATCTCTATCAATGGCGTATGGCAGACTGCTTCTATTCACCTTACTCGCTTCTTCGCTTTGGAATAATATCATCTTATCGGCATTACCACATTTCTTTTGATAATCGGCATACCCTCTCGCAATAGTATATCCTGCACTCGCTGCCTGCGAATAGAGGTCAGATTCGTTTTTGTCTTTTGAATTGGTAGGATGATTGAAATCAGAACCTCCAAAGAAGTCATAGTCTGTTGCCAACATCTGCTTACCTATTTCGTAGTACATGCCACGATCTGGCACATGAGCATAGAATGCTGCTGGGGTGGCATGATCTACAGTAACACTCGTTGACACACCTACAGCTGCGCCATGTTGCTGAGCCCAATATGCTATGCTTGTCACTTCTGTTGACAAGTCATCTGTAACACCAAGAGCGCCATTTTTTGTCTTCGAACCTGTAGCCAATGCAGTACCACCAGCCGCCGAATCTGTTACTCCACTCGAAGCACTCTGCGTATTCACAAATGCAGAATATGGGAATGAAGGAAAACAAAGAGGCTTTATTCCTATGCGCCCTTCAAGAGCACCTAAATATGTCTCTGCTGCATTAACTTGATTCACACCCATACCATCGCCAATAAAATAGAATACATATTTAGCTTTCTGCTGAGCATTAGCAAGAATAGCGAACAAAACAAGTAAAGTAAAACTAAATATCTTTCTCATATACAATATAATAGAAACATCTCACAGAATTAAGAAGAATACTGTGAAATCAATATTTAACAAAAAAGAGGATGACCATAATTATGTCTGTAAGAAAAGATATAATCATGGTCAACCTATTTATATCATGTTTGTTACTGCGTCAAAATGATTAATCAACAAACTTTAGAATATTATTTCTAAATTCTTCAAGCACATCTGCGCGCTTATAATAAAGACAAGCACGCTGTATCATCCCCCAGCATTTGCTATTACGAGGCATTACAACGCCATCTTCAAAATCAGGATGCTCCCAAATTTCGAAATAGTCATTAGACAAAGCTTTCTTTGCAAGTCTCTTTCTCATATATCGCAGCAATTAATAAGATACAAGTATCTCAAGTTCTTTTGCCTGAGCTATCATGCGCTCTAACTCAGAAGTTGAAGGAACACGATTACAGAGATTCTTCTGCTCATTTACTTCTACAAGCTTAGGCTGAAGGTTTGCAGCAACACGATGACGGAATTCCTTCACAGTATCTACTCCAGCAGCTTCAAGGAGCTCTGCAAATTGTCCTGCAATACCGTTTATGCGCATCAAATCTGCATGATTTGTCCACTTAAGGATGAATCCATGAGCGATTCCTGTTGCTTCCTCAACTTCCTTACGTCCCTTAGGAGACGCACATTTTGCTAAAAGATCATCTGTTGTTTTAATGCCGGCAGCATTTAATTTTTCAGCATAAACACTTCCGACACCTTCAATTTGTTCTACTTTATAAGACATAGTATTGATAATTTAGATTAGTAAAAACATTTTCTATATGCAAAAATAAAAACAATGTATGTCATTTACAAATTTTACGGACAAAATAATGCACATTTATTATATTTTTTGCAAATGTCAGGATAAGCAACTCTAATATTAAAGCAAATTCATAGTGAAATCAACTACACGATACATTCGTCAAACTCTGACAGGGCTTACCATTACAACATATTTATCTCCACTAACATATATGTTGTCAATTCTGAAAGCACGAGAATCATCATTGCAAGAACAAAACTTGATTATCTTATAAAAGAATTGAGTACAATCTTCTCCTGAAGGGATAATATTTATAATGTTATTGAAGTTAATGATATCACCAACTTGATTTATCGAATCAAAAAAGATTTCAATTGAAGAGTTAAGTTTACCCTTAATTGTAGCGATAGTTTTTTGTTTCATAATGTTCAGTTATTTAGTAATAATTAGGTAATCAAATTATTTATATATTCTTCTGCGTAGGTGATATATAAATATCTATACTCAATTTTGTCACCTACTTATTATCAATAACAACAAATCACATGCAATTATTGTGATGAAGTACAAAATTTAAGAAAATTTATGAATAACTGACCACTTTTTCACAAAAGATAATTATTCATGACATTCTTTCTTGACATGAACGACAAAATTTCATCGTAAATAATAAAGCATATACCATATATGAGATAAAAGCATAAAAAAAGTGTCAGCAATTAAATTATTACTGACACTTAAGTTGGGATACCCGGACTCGAACCAGGAAAAACAGGACCAGAATCTGTTGTGTTGCCAATTACACCATATCCCAATTACTTATATAATATAGACAAGCACCCCTCATCTACAAAATATAACTATGTTTTGAAATATGTCTTCGAAGATTGCTCTTCGAAGACTATTTCGTAAAGAAGGCGGCGACCTACTCTCCCGCATTGCGGTGCAGTACCATCGGCGCGCCCGGGCTTAACTTCTCTGTTCGGGATGGGAAGAGGTGGAGCCCCGGGGCTGTAGCCACCTGAATGTCTCGTTTGCCGGCCATCCGCCACATATTTCGGCGGGATGACGTTCTGGAAAGAAGAGAGAGCTTTGGATTCATCACTGCTGAGAAATCTGCA